>JBJKSK010000061.1:0-2997 GCA_046704125.1 Desulfobacterales bacterium
GGGCCACCGTTTTGGTGACCACGGAATAAGACGCCGCAAGGCTAAACTATACCAATCCCTGGCGGATGCCCCTGGTGGTGATGGGTGTGGAGATGGAATTTGGACCCGATGCCGGCTCCTTTGGCCAGCTGGTGCAACAGTGCCTTACACAGGTAACGCAAAAGGGAGAAAGCCGGCAATGAACCCGTTGACGGTGGCTGCAGTCGGCGACGGCCGGCCCGGACATGAAAAGCAGACCCGGGCGGTCATCGATGCGCTATCGGATCGAACCGACCTGTCGGTGACCTGGCAGAGGGTGCCGGCGCCAGGGGCCAGGGTTGCCTTTCGAAACTGGGCCAGCCTGATCCCGGGCCTCAACGGGCTGAATCCTTTGCCGGCCGTGGGAAACACGGATTTGGCCATCGGTGCCGGGTCCTACACCCATGCTTTGCTGCTGCTCTACAAACGGCGGCAAAACGCCAAGACCGTAGTCTGCATGAGCCCGGACCGGTTGCTGGCCGCCGGCTTTGACCTGTGCCTGATTCCCGGACACGACGCGCCAAGACCGGGGAAAAATATCTTTGTCACGCAGGGGCCTCCCTGCTCCCGGGTGCGCGGTGGGCTGCGGCGTCCGGACGAGGGACTGGTGCTCGTAGGGGGGCTGGATGTCCGGAGCCATCACTGGGAAACGGATCTGGTGCTTTCCCAGGTGGCCTGTGTGCTGTCGCGTGATCCGAGGCACTGGGTGATCTCCTCTTCGCCCCGAACGCCCCAGGACACGGCGGCCGGGCTGATGCGCCTGGCCGCCGCGCATGAAAACGCGACTTTTTTCCGGGCGCAGGAAACCCCCCATGGTTGGGTAGAGGAAAGATACGCGGAAAGCCACACCGTATGGGTGACGGCAGACAGTATTTCCATGGTCTACGAAGCCCTGACGGCCGGGTGCCGGGTCGGGATCCTTCCGGTGCGCTGGCGCCGGCCCCGTGGAAAGTTCCAGGACAGTATCCGGTATCTGGTTGAAAATTGTATGGTCTTATCCTATGAAAGCTGGCTTGCAGGAAACGATCTCAAAACGCCGCCGGCGCCCCTGGACGAGGCGGGCCGGTGTGCCCAGGAAATATTGTCACGATGGTGGCCCGAGCGATTACCGTAGTACAGATGCTGCCCGAATTGGATTCCGGCGGGGTGGAGCGGGGTACCCTGGAACTTTCCCGGTTCCTGGTGCGTCACGGCCACCGCTGCCTGGTGATTTCCGGCGGCGGGCGCCTGGTGGCCCAACTGCAGGCCGAGGGCAGCGAGCACATCGCCTGGCCCGTTGGCCGCAAGCATCCCGGGACCCTGGCCTGCGTGCCGGCCCTGCGCCGGTTGCTGGTGGCCCAAAAAGCCGACATTCTACACCTGCGCTCCCGGGTGCCGGCCTGGGTGGGTTACCTGGCCTTCAAGAGCCTGCCGGTTTGCCGCCGACCCAAGCTGGTGACGACCTTTCACGGGTTTTATTCGGTGAACCCCTACAGTGCCGTGATGGCCAAAGGACAGCGGGTCATCGCCATTTCCCGGGCCGTGGCCGATCATATCCGGGACCGGTATGGGGTCGGCGGCTCCCGGGTGGTGCTGATTCCCCGCGGTTTTGACGAAGCCTGCTTCAATCCCGGGGCCGTGTCAAAGCAGCGCATCGCGCAACTGCGCCGGGCCTGGAGGATTGATGCGGCTGATGGCCCGGTTCTCTTAATGCCCGCACGCTTGACCCGGTTGAAAGGACACGACCTTTTTCTAAAGGCGCTATCTTTGATGCGGGATCTCCAATGGACGGCGGTCTGTGTCGGTGATACCGCCGAAAATCCGAACTATGCCGGGCAGTTGTTTCGGATGGCGGAATCCCTTGGCCTGACGGCCCGGGTTCGTTGGCCCGGCCTTTGCAGCGACATGCCAGCGGCCTATGCTGCGGCGGACATCGCGGTTTCCCCCAACGCGGTCAAAGCCGAAGCCTTCGGCCGGGTGGCGGTGGAGGCCCAGGCCATGGGCCGGCCCGTTGTCGCCACGGCCCATGGGGGAAGCCTGGAAACGGTGCTTGCCGGAAAAACCGGATGGCTGGTGGCCCCCGGCAGTGCCGTTTTGCTTGGCAAGGCCCTGCGGCAAGCGGTTCAAGACCCCGTGGAGCGGATGCGCCGCGCATCTGCCGGCAGAAGCTGGGTAGCCGCCCATTTCACGGTCGAAAAGATGTGCGGCCGGACCCTTTCTGTCTATCAGCAGCTGCTCGCCCAGGACAACCGGCGATGAAACGGGTTCTCATCATCAAGATGTCGGCCCTGGGCGATGTCTTTATGGCCATGCCCCAGGTGGAGGCGATTTTAGCCCATCACGCCCAGGATTTGGTGACGATTCTAACCGGTGCGGCTTTTCGGGACATTTTTATCCATCATCCCCGGTTGCGGGTCGTCACGATAGACCGCAGCGGCTGGTTTGGCCCCGAGGGCGCCTGGGCCAGGACCCTGTGGGTTTGGAAACAGAGGTTTTCCGTGGTCTATGACCTGCAGGGAAACCGCACCAGCCGGCGGCTTGTTGCCGTCTCGATGGCGCCGGTGCGGGTGGGCACGCAGCCCGGGTGGATGTACACGCATCATCCCAAAGCACGCTATACCCGAAAGACACAGATGCATGTCTTTGATCGGCTCAATGAAACTCTGGCCAGTGCCGGTTTGCCTCCGGCGCGGCCGGGGGCGGTGCTGTATCCCGGCGAATCGGACACGGTATTTGTCTCGCAGTGGAAAGAAAAATATCGTATCGTCGAGGGAAACTACGTCCTGCTGCACGCGGGAAGCAGCGCCGATTGGCCCTCAAAACGATGGCCCGAAGCCCATTTTGCCGCCTTGGCCGGCATGCTGAAAAACCGTGGTCTGACTTGCGTGTGGATCGGGGGTGCCGAAGATTCGGATCTCAACCGGCGCCTCAGCGGAACCGGCGGTATCGACGCCACTGAAGTCTTTAGCCTCATGCAGCTTTACCTGCTGGGTCGAGGGG
>JBJKSK010000062.1:0-3000 GCA_046704125.1 Desulfobacterales bacterium
CTCCAGGGGCGGATACGAGGCCTTGGTTTGGACCGAAAAATCGGAAAAGCTCAAATCCGAAAGCAGGGTGGTGATGATATCGATGACCGACTGGTTTTGAAAAATTCTCGAATCCGTCGTCAGAGTCATCTGCCAGGCCCATGGACGAATTTCGGCATAGTAATGGGTCACATACTGAAAGGTTTCGGCTTGAACAAACCTGCAGACCACCCCGTTGATGAAACGAAACGTGCCATTGGTCTGTTGGATGTGCACCGTGACGGGTTTTCCCAGCAGCTGGTTGAAATCGATTCTGAAATCGTCGCTTTTCAAATGCAGTTGGTAGTGGAACAGACCCGATATCTGCTCTTGGCCGATTATCTCCTCGAGGAAAAATTTTCGGCGTTTGCCGTCTAACGGCGTGGTGACGAACAAATAAAGGGTTTCATCGGAAAGCCGCGTCATCGTCATGACCTCATCAACACATGTTTGCGCAAGGCTCCGGGATTATCGGGATGCGGACGCCCTTGCCGCTGTCGTCTGCTTGGCATCCAGCCGCTTCATTTAAACAGGTTTTGCCACCATTTTGTCTTTTTCAGCCCCCGCTGGAGCTGTATCGGTTTGATTGCGGCCGTCCCTTTTGGGCTCTGAACCCATGGGAAAGAGGGTGGTTCAGGAGGTTTCCCGAGGGGGTCCGCCGGCTCGAACCGGTAAGAAAAGACCCCGTTTCGAGTCAGAGATACGTGAATATGGCCGCAGGGCTTACCGGAGGCCATGCGCAGGAGCAGTTCGCCTGAAAGATCGGGAAGCAGGACTTGGGCCAATAGGTGATCGATGTTTCGCGCGCCGGTGTCCACCGCCGTGCACCGCACGGCAACAGCCGCCACCACCTCGGGTCCGTAAGTCAGCTGGATCCGATGATGATCGGCAAACCGTTGAACAATTTTATCGAGCTTTAAACGCACGATGCGCCGGACCACCCTGGAGTCCAGCGGGTAATAGGGCACAACGACCAGCCGCCCTAGAAGGGCCGATTTGAAGTGCTTGAGCAGCTCCGGGCGGATGAGGTCTGCCAGGGTGTCCACATCGGGAAGCGACCTGGAATCCTGACAGGCGCTTAGAATCGTTTCCGAACCGACATTGGAGGTGAGCAGAATCAAGGTGTTTTTGAAATCGATGTTCACCCCGTCGGAATCCTCCAGGCTGCCCTTGTCAAAGACCTGGTAGAAAAGCTCCAGGACATCGGGGTGGGCCTTTTCCACCTCGTCGAGCAGCACCACGCTGTAGGGGGTGTGGCGCACGGCTTCGGTGAGGACTCCCCCCTTTCCATACCCGACGTATCCCGGAGGGGATCCCTTGAGCCCGGAAACCGAATAGGCCTCCTGGTATTCGGACATGTTGATCGAGATCATGTTGCGCTCCCCGCCATAGAGCAAATCGGCCAGTGTCAGGGCTGTCTCCGTTTTACCCACGCCGCTTGGGCCGACCAGCAGAAATACCCCCACCGGCTTCCCCGGGTCGTAAAGGTCGGCATGGTAGGTCCGGATGCGCCGGCAGATGGTGTCCAAAGCGCCGGATTGGCCCAGGATCCGCTGCTGGAGCCGCTGGTCCAGATTCAGCACGGTGTCGATTTCATCAGCCATCATCTTGCCCGCAGGAATACCCGTCCAGTTTGAAATGACCGTGGCCACCATGCGGGAATCGACCCACAACGGAATCATCGGCTCCTGGTTTTGCAGCAGTTCCAGCTGCTGTTTTTCCAGGGCCATGGTTTGGCGCATCTGCTCGATCTGCTGGGGATCTTGGCCGTTTTGGCCACAGGATTCCCGGATGGACCGTTCGGTTTCCAGCAGCCGCCCCACCGAGGCCAGCTCCTTTTCCCACCTTGTTTCCAAGGCCTTGGCCCGTTCGGCCACCGCGTCCAATTGCTCGGCAAGCGATTGGATTCGTCCGGCATGGTTCAGACCGGATGTGGATTCGCGCCTTAAGATGTCAATTTCCAGCTGCAGTTGTTCCTGGCGGCGGCGAACCTCCTCGATTTCCGGCGGGATTCCGTTTTGGGCCAGGAAAACCCGGGCACAGGCCGTGTCCAGGACACTGATGGCCTTGTCGGGAAGATGCCGGCCGGTGATGTAGCGCTGGGACATTCTCACCGCGTCCCGGACGGCCTCGTCGAGGATGGTGACGTGATGGTGGCCTTCAAGGCCGGCCACCGCGCTACGCAGCATCCTCACGGCATTGGCTTCCTCCGGTTCATCGATCTTGACCACCTGAAAGCGCCTGGCCAGGGCAGGATCCTTTTCAAAGTACTTTTTGTACTCGGACCAGGTGGTGGCGGCAATGGTGCGCACTTCTCCGCGGGCCAGGGCCGGTTTCAGTAGGTTGGCGGCATCGCCCATGCCGGCCGGCCCTCCGGCGCCGATCATCATGTGCGCCTCGTCGATAAACAAAATGACCGGCGGCATGGCGCATTTGACCTCGTCGATGACCGCCTTGAGACGTTTTTCAAACTCCCCCTTGATCCCGGCGCCGGCCTGAAGCAGACCCAGATCCAGCAGCCGCAGGCAAATAGGGGCCAGGGCCGGGGGGACCTCGCCGTGAACGATACGAAGGGCCAGACCCTCTACAACGGCCGTTTTCCCCACGCCAGCCTCTCCGGTGAGAATCGGGTTGTTCTGTTTTCTTCGGGTCAAGATATCGATGACCTGCCGGATTTCCAGATCGCGGCCCTGGATCGGGTCGATCTTGCCGTCGCGGGCCTGCTGGGTCAAGTCGATGGTAAACTGGTTAAGAGCCTGGCTGTCGGCCGTTTCCTGGACCGGTATGCGGTCGCTGGCCGCTGTGGGCGTCTGGGGTGCGCCTTCTTCCGAAGCCGTGAATTTTTCAGCGATCACCTGTTTGAGAGCCGATGCCGAAATGGGTTTCAGGCAGGGGCACGATTGCAGAACCAGGCGCCGAAGGGCCTCGTCATCGATAATGGCCAGCAGCATGGCACCGGATCGTATGTTTTCAAGCCCAAAG
>JBJKSK010000063.1:0-8647 GCA_046704125.1 Desulfobacterales bacterium
CATGGGAAAGGATCTGGCCTGCACCTTTCCCGAATTCATTGACGCCTTGACGGCCGGAAACCGGGCCTTCGGTGCCGTAAGCCGGCTCAGCGACCGGATCTATCCGCTGCCGGAACATCCGACATCCATAGGCAACCTCCGGGAAGACACCCTTCGCCGAACCGATGTCGCCCAGCCGGCCATCGGTGCGGTAAGCCTGGGCATGCTCGAGGTGTTGCAGCGCTTTGGCATCGCCGCCGATGCCGTCGCCGGCCACAGCTACGGGGAGCTGACTGCACTGCGAGCCGCCGGCTGCCTGGACACCGAGACCTTTTTGAGGCTATCGGTGGACCGGGGCCGTTTCATGGCCGAAGCCGGGAAAAAGGCAGACGGGGATTCCGGCACCATGACGGCGGTCATGGCCCCCCTTGAAACCATCGAGGACCTGATTCAATCCCATGGCCTGGCTGTGGTGCTGGCCAACCGGAACAGCCCCGAACAGGGGGTGCTGTCCGGAGCCGTGGCTGAAATTCAGCGGGCCGAGGCCGTCTGCCGGGAAAACGGGCTGAAGACCGTAAGGCTGCCCGTGGCCGCCGCCTTTCACAGTCCCCTGGTCAAAGACGCCCAAGAGCCCTTTGCTGACTGCCTGGCCAGGGCAACCTTTCACCGGGCCAAGAGTGCCGTTTTTTCAAACACCACGGGCTTGCCCTATCCGGATGATCCCGAGGCGGCCAAAAAACTGCTGGCCGAACAAATCACCCACCCCGTGGCTTTTGCCGACGAAATCCGCGCCATGGGGGAAAGCGGGGTGAAGACCTTTGTCGAGGTCGGCCCCAAATCCGTGCTGTGCGGCATGGTTCGAGCCACGATCAGCGATGACACCGTGCAGGTGATGGCCATGGACGCGTCCGGGGGGCGCCAATCCGGCCTTCTGGATCTGGCTTCCACCCTTTGTCGGCTGGCGGCCATAGGTTTTCCCGTGTGCCTGAGCCAGTGGGAGCCTGCCGAAAAGCCGTCCCGCACCCCGAAAATGAAAATTCCCATCAACGGAGCCAACTACCGAAACTCCACGGCGGCCCCCCCGCCGCCAGCCGGGCGCCCGAAACCCAGTGAAAAGGTGGACCGTTTTGCGGCTCCGGACGTGGCGGCGACGCCCGAAACGGTTCATCAGGTGACCACGCCTGTCTTACCGCCACACGACTTGTCTGCAAACAGCGCGGTGATCTCCCGAGACCCCGCCGCGGAAAGCTTTTCCCCCATGAAAAACTGCATGTCTGCCCGAAACAGCGATACTGCCCAGGCCGCCCTTCAAACGGTTCAAGAGGGCCTGAAATCCATGCAACAACTCCAGGCCCGGACAACTCAGGCCCACCAGAAGTTTCTGGAAGTCCAGAGTGAGGCAGGCCGCACCCTGCAGGCGATGATGGAGCATACCCGGCATCTGGCCGCAGCCGCCATGGGCCTGGATATCTCGCCAACCGCCTCGATTGCCAAACCCGGCGTGCCTGAAATTCAATCGACCGTTGAACCGGTTCAGGCGCCGCTTGTCTCCGCGGCCAACCCGACCATGGATGCCAATCCGGCCGTGAGCGCCAGGCCGGGGGACTCTTTGTCTGAACCCGGCAACCCGCACAAAGATGCGGTCAAATCCGTGAAACGACCTGATGCGGCGGCCAAAAATGACATTTCGGAAATCCTTTTTTCCGTGGTCAGCCAGCTCACCGGCTATCCTCACGAGATGTTGAATCTGGAGATGGACATCGAAGCGGACCTGGGCATCGACTCGATTAAGCGCGTCGAGATCCTCTCGGCCATGGAAGAGCAGATGCCCAACATGCCCTCGGTTTCCCCGGACGTGATGGCCGGTCTAAAAACCCTTGGACAAATCGCCGATTACCTGCAAGCCGATGCCCGTGCCCAGGTGGAAACGGCTGCCGAACCAGAGCAGGCCATCTTAGGAGACGTGCCCGCCACGCTGCTGTCTGTAGTTGGGCAACTGACCGGCTATCCGGAGGAAATGCTGACATTGGACATGGACATCGAGGCGGATCTGGGCATCGACTCGATTAAACGCGTCGAGATCCTCTCGGCCATGGAAGAGCGGATGCCCAGCATGCCCTCGGTTTCTCCCGAGACCATGGCCAATCTCAAGACCCTGGGACAAATCGTTTCCTGCCTCACCCGAAAACCGGCGGAAGTTGTCCGGGAAGCCGTGCCAGGAGATGTCGGATCGCCCCCTGCGGCCGAGGCCGGATCCGGTACCGGCATCGCCGCCACGCTGCTGTCCGTGGTCGCTCAGCTGACCGGCTATCCGGAGGAAATGCTGACACTGGACATGGACATCGAGGCGGACCTGGGCATCGACTCGATTAAACGCGTCGAGATCCTCTCGGCCATGGAAGAGCGGATGCCCGACATGCCCTCGGTTTCTCCCGGGACCATGGCCAACCTCAAGACCCTGGGACAAATCGCCGGGTACCTTTCGGGCAAAAGCGCGCCGACCGCCTCGGATCCGTCTTTGCCGGAGCCATCCGCATCGGAGCCATCCGGGGTTATGCCCCGCCCTGAAGCGAAAACCGGCGTCAAGAGGCAGGTGATCACCGTCACCGAAGCCGCCGCCGGCGGGCCTGCCGCCTTGCCCCGGCACGGCAGGGTGCGGGTCTGGGGCGACGGCGCTTTGGCCCATGAACTGTGCCAGACTCTGAAACGACGAGGGATTGCCTGCCGCAAGGCCTCTGCGCTCTCAGAGCTTGAAGATATCGATGGATTGATCCTTGTATCCGATCCGATGGCATCGGCCCTCCAGGCGACTGCCGACCTCACATCGGCCTTTGCCGCTGCGAAAACCGCCGGGCCGGCGCTGATGGCCGCCGCCAAGCGCAGCGGCGCCTTTTTCACCACCGTGACGAGAATCGACGGTGGCTTCGGTTTTCTGGGCTCTGGGATCGAGAATCCATACGCCGGGGCGCTGGCGGCTCTGGCCAAGACCGCGTCCCTGGAGTGGGAAAACGTGGTTTGCCGGGCCATTGATCTGGATCCGGCATGGGATCTTTCCGCCGCCGGGGCGGCCGCGGCCGAAGAAATTCTGACACAGGCCCGCGGACCCGTGGAAGTCGGGTTGTCCCCGAACCACCGGCGGGTGCTCACCCTGGTCCCCGCTCAGGCCGCCGCAGGCACCCTGGCGCTTGGCCCAAAAGACGTGGTGGTGATCACCGGCGGCGCCCGCGGTGTCACCGCTTGCGCCGCCATCGCGTTGGCAGAGGCCTCGGGGGCCGCGCTGGCCTTGCTGGGACGCTCACCGGCCCCGGAACCGGAACCGGCCTATCTGGTCGGCCTAACCGATGAAGGGGCGCTCAAGAGAGCCATCTTGAAACACCTGCCACCCGATAAAGCCACACCGGCAGGCATTGCGCAGGTTTACCGGCGTGTGGTGGCCAACCGCGAAATTGGTGACACGCTCAACCGGCTCGCCGGAATGAAGGTGCGCTCCGGCTACTATCCGGTGGACGTGCGGGACGCATCGGCCCTGTCTGAGGTGCTGGATACGATTCGAAACCGACTGGGTGCCATCGCCGGGATTATCCCCGCCGCCGGCGTGCTGGAAGACCGGCGGATCGTGGACAAGAACATGGAACAATTCCACCGGGTCTTTTCCACCAAGGTCCAGGCGTTGGAAAATCTGCTCAGGCTCACCGCAGAAGATCCGCTTTCTTATATCGTGCTGTTTTCATCCGTAAGCGCCCGCTTTGGAAATATCGGCCAGGTTGATTATGCCATGGCCAACGAGGTGCTCAACAAAGTGGCCCGCCGCGAGGCACTGGCCCGGCCGCATTGCCGGGTGGTATCGATAAACTGGGGGCCCTGGAATGGAGGCATGGTGTCGGCCTCCCTCAAGAGGGAATTTTCCCGGAAAGGCATCGACCTGATCCCCATGCAAGCCGGCGCACGGGCCATGGTAACCGAAATGGCCCAGCCGGCCGGTGCGGCCGTGGAAGTGGTGCTGGGCGCGGGTTTGATTCCCGATCCGCCGGCGGAAACAACCCGTTTTCCGGAACCTGGAGAGTTGAATCTGGCCTTGAAACGGGAAATCGATGTACACCGGCTGCCCGTGCTCGATGCACACCGCCTGAACGGAAAACCCGTGGTTCCCTTTGCTTTGATCGCCGAATGGCTTGGAAACGGCGCCCTTCACGAAAATCCGGGGCTGTTTTTCCAGGGCATGGACGATATCCGGTTGCTCAAAGGCATCCGGATCGGCAAGGATCCCAAACTGATTCGGCTCATGGCCGGGAAGGCCCGGAAAAAAGGGGAGCTGTTTGAAGTCGATGTGGAGATTCGAAACGGCGTTCAGCAGGGTCGGGACGTCATCCATTCCCGGGCCAGAGCCATTCTGGGGCCGGCACCGGCAGCCGCTCCGGCATTTTCAATGCCTTTGATCGCAAACGGCACTCCCTATCCCCGCACGGTCAAGGAGGCTTACGAAAAGGTGCTGTTTCACGGCCATCCGCTGCATGGTATCCGGGAAATCACCGGCTACAGCGAAAAAGGGCTGGAAGCCAAGATCGCATCCGCGCCCGCTCCGGCCGTCTGGATGCGCGAGCCGCTGCGCAGCCGCTGGATCGGCGACCCCCTGGTGCTGGATTCGGCCTTTCAGATGGCCATTCTCTGGTGCTACGAAAAAAAAGGATCGGTCTGCCTTCCCAGTTATGCATCCGCTTACCGCCAGTATTGCCGGCAGTTTCCGGAAAGCGGGGTGACGGCTGTGTTACAGGTGACCACTACCGGCCCCAAAAAAATAACCGGCGATTTCACCTTTTTGAACGCCGATGGTCACGTATTGGCCACGCTCAGCGGTTACGAGGCCATCATGGATCCGGCGCTGGTTAAAGCCTTCAAGACCAACGAAACCCCCTGATTCAGGAAACGCGACATGGACCCCATCGTGTCCGGCGGAATCGTCGGTCTTGGCGCAGGCACATGCGGCTATATCATGGTGCGCTTCTGGTTTCGGCCCCTGATGCGGTATCGGCGGACCAGACAAGACATCGCCCTGAGGATGGAGCACTATCTCAAGCATATCGAAGGCGAAAAGGCCAAGAAAAGCAGTGAGACGAAGCTGGCTATCCGGCGCCTTTCCTCGGATTTGACGGGCAGCTATCACTACGATCTGCCGTCCTGGTATCGCATCCTGCTGGCCCATCGCGGCGAATCGCCGGTGCAGGCCGCCAAGCACCTGATGACCCTTTCCAACACCCGGGATCCGGTGCATGCGCTGAAAACAGCCGAAAAAATCCGCCGCTGTCTCAATCTGCCGTCTTGAAATGCCGCCGCCGGTAGGTGCGCACCGAATCCCAGGAATAAATGCCAAGCGCGATCCAGATCAGCACAAAGGCCACCAGACGCGGGAGGGAAAGCGGTTCCCCATAAACCAAGACGGCCAGAAGAAAGGTGCCGCTGGGCGCAATATACTGAAGAAACCCCAAGGTGGACAGGTGAATGCGCCGTGCTCCCATGGTAAAGAGCAACAGCGGCAGCGACGTGAACAGCCCCGAGCCCACCAGCAGCAGATTCACCTCGAGCCCGCTGTGCAGAAAAGCCCCCCTTCCCTTGCCGTAGAGATAGGCCAGGTAGATGGCCGAGGGCACGCCCAGCAGAAAGGTTTCCACACAAATGCCCGCGAGTGCTCCGACCGGAATCACCTTGCGGATCAGCCCGTAGCTGCCGAAGGAAAAAGCCAGGGCCAGGGATATCCAGGGAAACCGCCCGAAACGGATCGTGAGATACCCGACGCCGATTACGGCCAGGGCCACGGCGAATTTTTGCAGACGCTGAAGCCTTTCTCTGAGAAACAACACCCCCATCAAGACGTTGACCAGTGGGTTGATGTAGTAGCCCAGACTGGTGTCCAGCACGTGATCGTGGTTGACGGCCCAGACAAACAGAAACCAGTTGAAGGCCAGCACCACGGCAGTCACCGATAGTGTCATGATGGAACGGCGGTGGCTTAACACCGCCTTGAAAGCCTCCATCTGCCCGCGCCCCCACAGCACGGGCAGCAGAAACAAAAACGACCAGACAATGCGGTGTAAGATAATTTCAAAGGCTGGCACCGCCGCCAGTGGTTTCCAATAGATCGGGGCCAGGCCCCAGACGAGAAAAGCCGCCGTGGCATAGAACACCCCCCGGCTGGTGCGGGTGGGCAAATCCTGAACCGGCCTCATGGCCGCGCCTTCGATTCCCGCAGCCGCCAAAAGGCCGCCAGGCGATGGCGTCTTTGCTTTTACCGGCGGCGCCAAAGACTTGCGAGGCGCTGCGGCGGAGTCCGCGGAAATGGGCCATAGCGTTTTTCTCATGAGGATCTTTCATCGATGGCGTAGGTGCGCTGGCGGGCACGGGCGGCGGCGGCCAGCACCTCGACGTGGATATCCACGTAGTCGTAGACCTTGGCCCTGGCTTTCCCCGGTGCCGGCCGCAGGACGCGGCCCAGGTATTGCACGACCCGGCCGGAAAACCGGATGGGGGTGGCCAGAAACAGCGTGGAAAGATCCGGCAGGTCAAAGCCTTCCCCGATCAGCTGCCCGGTGGCCACCAGGACCCGGGCCAGACCGGCATCGAGCCGCTGCACGACCTCCCGGCGCTGGGTGGTGGACAGATCGCCGGTGAGCAGCTCCGTGGGAACATTTTTCCCGTATTGCAGCAAGGCGGCCAGGGTCTCGCAATGGGCCTTTCGGTCAGACAGCACCAGGCAGATACCCGGTGCGCTTTCGGCCTCTCTGGCCACATCGGCTACGATCTGGCGGTTTCGTTTATCATCGGCGGTCAGTTCCGAGAGCATCTTGGCATATTCGCGAACCGGGTCATAATAGGGTTTGAACTCCGTGTGGCACAAAATGATCTGGGCATCGAGCACGTCTCCGCTTTGAATCAGGTCGGCTTTTTGAATCTCGTGATAGACGCCTCCCAGGTGCCAGAAAATCAGCTTGGAGAGTTTGTCACGACGCCAGGGAGTAGCGCTTAGCCCCAGCATGTAACGGGCATCAAAGGCGGTGACCGCCTCGGTAAACGTCCGGCTCGGGGCCCGGTGGCATTCGTCGACGATCAGATGCCCGATGCGCGGGCAGACCTGCTGGGCGCACTTGTACAGACTCTGGACCAAAGCCACGGTCACCTTCTCGCCGATGCTGTGTTTTCCCCCGCCCACCAGCCCCACTTCGGCGGCTGGAACCGAGAGAAACGCCCCGATGCGGGAAATCCACTGCAGGGCCAGGTCTTTGGTATGCACGACGATCAGCGCCGGCTGCCGGCGGCGTGCGATCATAAACAGCGCCATGACGGTTTTGCCCGAGCCGGTGGGCGCCGACAGCGTACCGAATTCCCGTTTGAGCATCGAATCCACGGCCTGCTGCTGGAAGGCTCTGAGCGTTCCGGTGAAACCGACGTCGATTTCCGGCAACCGGCGCCGATGATCCACGATTTGGTAGGAAAGCCCGTACCGATGGCAAAGGTAGATCAGATCCCGGATGTAGCCTCTGGGGATGGTCAGGCGTCTGTTGCCTTTTTTTTTGTAGAAGGTCAGCTCCTTTGGAGTGCCCGCATTCCAGCGGCCCATCCGCTCGTTTTCCAGCCATTTGGGATTGGGCAGGGTCAGTTTCCGGATCAATTCTGCAAAGAGTGCCTCGGGCACGTTTTCCACAAGCAGGCCGTTGGTCAGGACCAGCTTCAGCGGGACTTCGGTGCTCATCGCCCGCCGTGGTGGGGCCGCGACAGCCGTTTTACCCGAAGCAGCCCGGGGCTGTTGTGCAAATACATCAGCGGAGAGCGCAGACCCGCATCCAGAAACAGGGATTCGATCGCATCGAAAAGCACCGGCCGATCCGGCCACGTAAAGGTCTTTTCGCGCCGTTTCAAATCGTTCCAGGCCATTTTGGCCGCCGATGCGTGGCCAAAGACCTGGTCTCGGGCCTTATCGCAGAGAAACATCAGACAGACAATGGGCCGAAGCGTCCAAAGGCATCCGTGTTGGCCCAGATAGATGCACTTGTAGCCGTTGTCAGGCTTTTGCAGCCTGGCCTCGAGGGTGTCGAGGGCGTCTTGGTCGGAAGCTACCGCGTTTAGCACCACATCGGCAAAAAAGGTGATGATCGCCTCCCGTGAGCAACAGGCGCTGACCCGGCTGGTGAAACAGGCCTGGGTGCAAATATCCGAGAAACGACCGCTGAGAAATCGCTCGACGTCTTGCCGGAACAGAAAATAGTCTGCGGCCATCTGATGAAGCCTGGCCCGCTGGCTATCGGTCATCGCCGCGAGGTGGCGCCTTGTCATCTTCAAGGCGTCGAGCTGTTCCTGATGATATGGGTTGCTCATGACTCGGAAGGCATTTCAGGCTGTTGGCATTTAACTTGGTTTTTGAGGGGGCCGGCCTCAACGGTCAATGAATGCAGCCGCCGTCTTTGCCGTGCCCGGCACAGGTCATATTCATCATGAACTGCGGTAGTTTTCCGGCTTTGATCAGTCCTAAATTTTCGCCGATGGAGCCTTCCACGGCCCGATACACCTGGATTCCCTGGTCGTTTAGCTTGCGCAGCGCGCCGCCGCCGATACCGCCGACGACCACCGCATCCACGTGCTGTCCTCCCAGCGCATGCATCGGTTGGCATTGGCCATGGGC
>JBJKSK010000064.1:0-4784 GCA_046704125.1 Desulfobacterales bacterium
GGGCGGGTCCGGCCGCGAAAGGTGAGCGAAGCGACATGGATATTGGTCACCACCCGCGTGTGTCCATCCTTGTGCAGCAACCGGAACTCGTATTCCCGTGCGACTGGTTCCCCGGCCAGGCGTCGCCGGTAGGTTTTTTCCAACATCGGCCGATCTTCCGGGGCCACCAGGCCCAGAAACGGCATACCGAGGATATCCGGGACAAGGCAACCGAGCATTCGGGCCAAGGCGTCGTTGGCAAAGCAAATGGCAAAATCCTGGATGAGAAACACCCCGTCCTGGATGTTGTCGACCAGTGTCCGATACTTTTCCTCTGATTCCCGGAGGCGTTGCTCGGCTTGGGCCTTATCCGTGATATCGGTGTAGGTGGTCAGTTGCCTGCCGTCTTTGAGAAAGACCGCCCGGAAATTGACGATCTTCTCGTTCCCCTTCCGGCAGCGCACCGGAAAGGTGCGGGGCTGTACCTCTCCGCCGGCTCCGACCGCTTTGGCGTCGCTTTGCCATTGCGCCTTGACAGACTGACGTAATTCGGGCTCGGGATATGCCTTTTCAAACCAGTCCCGCTTGGTGGGAATATCCTCGATGGTGAACCCGAACATGATCGTAAAGGTCGGATTGATATATTCAAACGTGGAATCGCTTCCCATGATGGTAATACCGATCGGGGCATTTTCCATGAAGGTTTGAAACAGGTCCTGGCTCTTGTGCAGTCCCGCCACAGCCCTCCTGCGCTCGTCGATTTCCCTGGCCACGGCTACAATCGTCTGGTTGGTGACCTGTTTGAGCGATTCCAGCAGTTCCACCTTGGACTGACCGGTGACCCGGGCATCCAATGCTCCGGTAGACACCCGGTGCAGCACATCGAAATGTTCGGCCAGCCCGATGGCAAATTCGTGAAGCAGCTCCACGGTTTCGCCCAGGTCTTGGGCGGTCCGGTTGACCAGCCGTTTGAGTTCGGCGATCAGCTCCAGGTTGGAGTCCTCGGAAATGCGGATCTGGGGGTCTCCGGCGGCTATTTTCTTAAGTGCTTCAAAGACCTCGGAAAGCCCGATGGCCATCTCCATGCTCACGGCCTCAAGCTCGCGGTCTCGCTCCTGAAGGGTTGCCTCCGCGATGGAAAACTGCTGGGAAAACAGTCGACAGGTCTTTTCCATCAAATCCTGGCTCATGTTTTGTTTGAAAACCACACAATCCAGGCACAGCGATATCTTTTTAAAAAACGACCCCTGGAGACCGCCGCGGCATCGGGTGCCGGAAACCAGCCAACACGCCTGTTCTGTTTTTTGGAAAACCGGACATTGGTTCTGGTCGCAGTTTAGTTGTTGCCAACAATATTTCATGAAAGTCATCAATCGCTTCGTCCGCCCGCCTTCGATCCCATCGGTTGCATGAAACGGGCCGTAATATCAAAACTGTATCTGGATGCGTTTCCGTCCGTTTCCCTCGTCTTTTAGCGAGAGGAAGACTTTGCTCAGCCGCTGACACCACACCCGGATGTCGCGCTCAAAGGTGGGACAGTCCCCACGCACTTCCAGAATATCCCCGCGGGCCATCTCAGGGGCCTTTGCGGCAATTTTTAAAACCGGTTGAGGGCACTTCATCCCGAGCATGTCCAACATTTCCGTCGCCATATGATATGCTCCTATCATCGACCGTCCAAAGACGGTTAAAACAAAGCGCGGACGGACCTGGCCGCTGCACATCACCTGGATAATCCGAAACCCGGCTGGATAGGTTTTCAAGCAGTTTAAATTACCACAAATTCAAACCACCGCAAAGTAATTCAGGGCCCCCGGGGAAAAATGTCCCTTGACAACGCCATAATCGATCCCATTTTATCCGCTAAATTTCATCATGAAGAGTGGCGCGAGGGAACTGGCCCTGTGACCGCCCGGCAACCTTATCCTTTCAAGGTGCCAATTCCAGACCCCGCTTGGGAGACATGAGGCCTTGAGCTAAAAGAAACCAAACCTCTCCGCTGCGAGAGGTTTTTTGGTTTTTGACCGTCATGACTCCCCGGCAACCACGGAATCAAAAAACAACGAAGGGAGACCACACCATGAGCGATATCATGACCCAATTTGCCACCAAAGCGATTCACGCCGGCCACAGACCGGATGCAGACACCCGGTCACGGGCCGTTCCCCTCTACCAGACCACTTCCTTTACCTTCGAAGACACCCAGCATGCCGCCGATCTGTTCGGGCTGCGAAAATTCGGCAACATCTACACGCGGATCATGAACCCGACTACCGATGTCCTGGAAAAACGAATCGCCGCGCTGGAAGGCGGCGTCGGTGCCCTGGCGGTGGCCTCGGGCCAAGCCGCCGAAACTCTCACCATCCTGACTCTGGCCAAAGCCGGAGACGAAATCGTCGCTTCCTCGGAACTTTACGGTGGCACCGTCAGCCTGTTTTCCCACACCCTGTCCAGGCTGGGGATCACGGTTCGATTCGTTCCGCCTCGTGATCTCAACGCCTGGCAGGAAGCCATTTCCCCGAAGACCAGGGCCTTTTTCGTGGAGACCATCGGCAATCCCAAGCTGGATATCATCGATTTGGGAAAACTGGCGCAAATCGGCAAGAGCCAGGGCATTCCCCTGGTGGTGGACAACACGGTCACGACGCCATATTTGCTGCGCCCGTTCGAACACGGCGCGGCCATCGTGGTTCATTCGGCCACCAAGTACATCGGCGGCCACGGTACGTCCATCGGAGGGATCATCGTCGATTCGGGTCAATTCGACTGGGCCGCCTCAGGCCGTTTCCCCGAGTTTGTCGCCCCGGATCCAGCCTATCACGGCCTCAACTTCGTGGAAAGCTTCGGCAACATGGCCTTTATTCTGCGAGCCCGGGTGATCGGCCTGCGCGACATGGGAGCGGCCATGAGCCCGTTTAACGCCTGGCTTTTCCTCCAGGGTCTGGAAACGCTTCACCTGCGCATGCAACGCCACTGCGAAAACGGCCTGGCTGTGGCCCGGTTTCTGGAAGCCCACCCCTGCGTCTCCTGGGTGCGCTATCCGGGTCTGGAATCGTCTCCGACCTATTCTCTCAAGGATACCTATCTTCCCAAAGGACAAGGCGCCCTGGTGGGCTTTGGCATCCAGGGGGGACGGGCCTCGGCGGTAAAATTTATTGAAAGCGTTCGCCTGTTGAGCCACCTGGCCAACATTGGAGACGCCAAGAGTCTGGTGATCCACCCGGCTTCGACCACCCACGAGCAGCTCAGCGAAGCCGAGCAGGCCGCCGCCGGGGTCACCCCGGATTTTATCCGGCTAAGCATCGGGATTGAAGCCATCGAAGACATTCTCGCGGACATCGACCATGGTCTGTCGGAAGGAGTTGGCTGCGCCATTTGAAGGAGAGCTTGCCATGGATCGCCATTCCGTCGGGTGCATCCGCCCGGAAACCTTTACCTTTGCCAGCCCGGAAGCACCGATGATACTCGAATCGGGACGCCGCCTGGCCCCGGTTCAAATCGTCTATGAAACCTACGGGACGCCTAATGATCAGCGCTCCAACGCCATCTTGATCTGCCATGCCCTGTCCGGGGATGCGCATGCCGCCGGGTATCACGACATCCACGACAAGCGCACCGGATGGTGGGATGGCATGATCGGGCCGGGCAAGGCCTTTGACACCGAAAAATTCTGGGTGATCTGCTCCAACATCATCGGCGGCTGCAAGGGCTCCACGGGCCCGGGCGCCATCGATCCCGAAACCGGCGCCCCTTATGGCCCCAATTTTCCCGTCATCACCATCGGCGACATGGTCGAGGCCCAAAAGAGACTCATCGATCACCTGGAAATCCCGAGTCTGCTGGCTGTTGCCGGCGGTTCCATGGGCGGGTTTCAGGTTCTGGAGTGGAGCCTGCGCTTTCCCGAAAGGCTGCGTTCGGCCATCTGTATTGCCACCAGCGCGCGGCTCTCGGCCCAGTCCATCGCCTTTAACGCCGTGGGCCGCGGGGCCATCGCCGGCGATCCCCTGTGGCAGGGAGGCCATTACTACGACAGCGCCGGGCCCCAGAACGGGCTGGCCATCGCCCGGATGGTAGGCCACATCACCTACCTGTCAGAGCTGCTGATGGATGACAAGTTCGGCCGGCGGCTGCAGTCCGCCGACCGGCTCAGCTACGATTTTTCCTCGGAATTTGCCGTGGAGTCGTATCTCAACCACCAGGGAAGTGCCTTTACCGAGCGCTTCGACGCCAACAGCTATTTCTACATTACCAAGGCCATGGACTACTTCGATATCACCCGCAGCTACGGGCCGCTCAAGGAGGCCTTTGCCGCCGTATCGGCCCGATTTCTGGTGGTTTCCTACAGCACCGACTGGCTGTTTCCCACCAAACAGTCCAAGGAAATGGTCCGCGCCCTGCTGTCCAACGGAAAGGACGTCTCTTTCGTGGAAATCGACTCCCCTTACGGCCACGACGCCTTTCTCGTCGAAGAGGCCCGGCTGGCCCGCATCGTGGCCGCATTTCTGGCCGGTGTGCAAAAAACCGATACCCGGCAAGGGCGTGAGCCATGAGCGAGCGCTATATCGATTCCCTGAGCAAGACCGATCGGGACATGATCGTTTCCTTGATCCCTGAAGGCGCTCGGGTGCTGGATCTGGGCTGCGGGGACTGCAGTCTGCTGGGAGAGCTGGCACAAAAAAAAAAGGTGGTGGGCCTTGGGGTGGATATCGACGGCAATCGCCTCGTCAACGGCCTGGAATACGGCTTGTCGGTTTACCATGGGGATCTGGACGAGGGGCTTTCGGATTTTCCCGATGCGACCTACG
>JBJKSK010000065.1:0-2526 GCA_046704125.1 Desulfobacterales bacterium
GGGCCATGTCGTCTGCCGATCAGGTGATGGCGCGCAGTCTGCTCAATGCGCTTTACCCGGAGACCACCTATCGGTTTAACTCCGGGGGAGAACCTGCCGACATTCCCAGGCTGACCCACGAGCAACTGATCGCCTTTCACCGGCAATATTATCATCCCAGCAACGCCTTTTTTTACACTTACGGAAACATGGCCCTGGCCGATCACCTGGACTTTATCGAAGCCAAGGTGCTGGCATCGGTTACCGGCATCGATCCCAAAAGCGAAGTCAGTTCCCAGCCGCGCTGGCCTGAGGCAAAAATTGCGACTTATTCCTATCCCCTGGATAGCGGGGAGAATCCGGAAAAAAAGTACCAGGCCTGTGTGGCCTGGCTCATGGCAGACATCCAGGACACCTTCGAGGTGCTGGTGCTCACGCTGCTGGAGCATATTTTGTTGGGAAATGCCGCCTCCCCGCTGCGCAAAGCTTTGATCGAATCGAAATTGGGCTCCTCGCTGGCGGATGGCACCGGCTTTGTCGCCGACAACCGGGACACCATGTTTGCCTGCGGCCTCAAGGACATCGGCTGTGAGGATGCCGTTTCCGTGGAAACCATCGTTTTCGAGACCCTTGACCACCTGGTGCGTCAGGGCATCGAGGCCGACCTGATCGAGGCGGCCATTCACCAGATCGAATTTCATCGAAAGGAGATCACCAACAGTCCTTTTCCCTATGGAATCAAGCTGATGCTCTTTTTTTCGGGCAGCTGGTTTCACGGGGGAGATCCGGTGCGAAGCTTCAGGTTCGATGACGACATCGCGCGCATCCGAAAGGAGATGGCCGGCGGTCCCTTTTTTGAAAACCGAATCCGGACCTGGTTTCTGGAAAACAACCATCGGGTGCGCTTTACGCTTGCGCCCGACCAGGAAATGGCCGATCGGGAGGCGCGCCGGGTCGATGCCGAACTCGCGCAAATTAAAAGCCGCCTGAAGGCCTCCGATCTTAAGGCCATTGAAGCCGATGCCCGGGCATTAAAACAGCTTCAGGAGACCACCGAGGATGTTCGCGTGCTGCCCACGCTTTCCATCTCGGACATTCCCCCCGCGGTTGAAAAAATCCTGCCCGCCCCCGATCCCAAAGTGGCGGCCAGCTGTTACCGTCAGCCCACCGGAGGCATCTTCTATCTGACGGCGGCCTTGGGGGCAGGGGGGTTAACTGATCGCCAGATCGCCCTGGTTCCTTTTTTCTGCCATGTCTTTTCCCGGATCGGGACCAAGCGCCGCGATTATGCGGAGATGGCCCGTCGCATCGATGCCTGCACGGGCGGCATCTCGCTAGACGCCCAGGCCCGGACCCGCTTTGACGCCAAAGGGGGCTGCATTCCCCTGATTGCCTTGAGTGCCAAGGCCTTGGAGCGCAACCAGATAAAGATGTTTGGAATCGTGCAGGAACTGCTGTTTGAATACGATGTCTTTGACCTGGAGCGGCTAAAGAGCCTGCTGCTGGAATACCGGGCCGGCCTGGAGTCCATGATTGTTCACAACGGTCACCGGCTGGCCATTTCCCTGGCATCGCGCCATTTTTCGCCGGCCTGCTGGCTTTCCGAGACCTGGCACGGCGTGCATCAGTTGGCCACCATCAAGGATCTGACCCGGGATCTGGATGACAAACGGCTAAAGTCGCTGGCCGGCGATCTGGCCGACATCGGACGCATCCTTTTTTCGGCTGACAGCCTCAAACTGGCTCTTATTGGGGATGCGCCCCGGATTGACGCGGCAAGGCCCTTTGTCGACACGCTTTACCGGGACATGGCTCCGGGAGGCGGCAATTCCTTTGAATATTTGGGGGCAGACCTGTCCCCAGGTCTTCCCCGGGAAGGATGGAGCACGTCTTCGGCCGTGTCTTTCGTGGCATCGAGTTTTGCCACCGTCCGGATGGGTCATGAGGACGCCCCGGTTTTGGCGGTGATCGCCAAGATGCTGCGTTCCCTGTACCTGCATCGGGAAATCCGGGAAAAGGGAGGGGCCTATGGCGGCTTTGCGCTCTACAGCTCCGAAACGGGACTGTTTAGCTTTGGATCCTACCGGGATCCTCACATCGTTTCAACCTTGAACGTGTACCAGGGGGCCCTGGGTTTTATGGATTCCGGTCAGTTTACCGACGAGGACATCAAGGAGGCGATTCTCCAGGTCTGCTCTGAAATTGACAAGCCGGACCCGCCCGGGCCGGCGGCCAGAAAAGCCTTTTACCGGCAGGTGGTCTCGCTTACCGACGAAGCCCGCGATGACTTCAAAAAACAATTGCTGGCCATGACCCGGGATCGGGTGGTGGCGGTTGCCAACAGATATTTCGGAAAACGGAATAAAAACCAAGGCGTCGCCGTGATTTCCGGAGAGGTGCAACTCAAGGCGGCCAACGAGAAGATGGCCGCAAGCCCCTTGGCGTTGAAAAAAATCTAAGAAATTTCTCCCCAAGACGCCTCGAAAACCGGCAAGCGAGCAAAGAGTCGGCCCTTGAAAGAAATGCTCGAAGACAGCGTCGCAGCGA
>JBJKSK010000066.1:0-2861 GCA_046704125.1 Desulfobacterales bacterium
ACATTTTTCCAGTACCCAGCAGATGTATCGTTTTTCCTGTTCCTCCAGGGTGGGCACGGGTCCGGGGCGATGGCGGTATAACTCGACGGAAAGGTGGCGAAGGGTGTCAGGCAGGTTTTCAGACCGAAGCACGGGACCGTTTTCCAAAGCCACGGCCTGTTCGATGACATCTTCCAGCTCCCGGACGTTTCCGGGCCAATTGTACTGGCATAGCAATTTCTGGGTATCAGGCGCCATGATCCGGATGTTCTTTTTTATGGCTTGGCATTTGATGCCGAGAAAATGAAGCGCCAGCAGCAACACATCCCCGCCCCGCTGGGCAAGCGGCGGAAGGTACAGGGCCATGCCGTTTAGCCGGTAGTAAAGATCCTTGAGAAATGTCCCCCGGGCGATATCCGGATTGAGATCCCGGCTGGTGGCGGCGATAAAGCGGGCATTGATCGATCCGGGGCTTTGCCCGCTAGGGTGGTACCGTTTTTCAAGAGCCTGCAGCAGTTTGGACTGGATGGAAAGGGGCATGTCTCCCACCTGATCGAAAAAAACCGCACCGCCGGAAGCGGCCTCCCACAATCGGGTCAGGTCTATATCGTCACCGTCAACCCTTTCCCGCTCAAGGCCAAACCGTTCCGGTGTAAACCCTTCCCCGGATAAAAACGTACAGTCGACCACCAGAAAGGGTTTGCCTTCCCGGTCGCCACGCGCCTGGATGGCCCGGGCCACCTGCTCTTTCCCGGTACCCGGATCACCGCAAAGCATCATAGGAGCATCTGAGGCCGCGATCCGCGGCAGGGCCTGCTGCAATTTTCGCATGACCACGCTTCGACCCATCAGAAAGGCATTGGAACCCTGTTTGTCCAAAACCTGCCGCAACTCCATGGTTTCTAATTGCTGGCGCCGTTTGCCTATCCCCTCGTCCACCACACGGCGCACCGCATCGGTTCTGCAAGGTTTGGTCAGATAGTGAAACGCCCCGTGTCGCATGGCTGTTACAGCCATATCCACCGTGGCGAAGCCGGTAATCATGATCACCTCGGTGTAGGGGTGGCACCTCCGGCATTTTTCCAGCACCTGTATCCCGTCGACTTTTTCCATCTTGTAGTCGGTAATCACGATGTCAAACTCGCGGGTTTCCAGCCACTGGACGGCCTTGGCCCCGTTGTCCACGGCCAGCACTTCAAAACCTTGCTTTTCGAGCATCCGTGTCAGGTGCCGGCGAGCGGGCTCTTCATCTTCTACGATTAGTATCGACTCTTGTGGTTTTGCCATGTTGATCTATCCGGATTCGGCGGCAGGCGGCTCGCCACGCGGCGCCATAGGCAGATAAACGGAAAAGGTCGTGCCCTGCCCCGGCCGGCTGACCACCTCAAAACGCCCGCCATGTTGCTGTACGATACCATGGGAAATTGACAGCCCCAGTCCCGATCCCTGGCCCACTTCCTTGGTGGTAAAAAAAGGGTCGAAAATTTTCCCCAATTGCCCTGCCTCGATTCCCGTGCCGGTATCTGAAACCTGAAAGCAAAATTCGTGGTTCCCGTTGACGATAAAGGCCGATATCTGAATTGTGCCGCCATTTTCCATGGCATGAATGCCATTTGTGATCAGGTTGATCAGGACCTGCTGAATGCGCCGTGGGTCCAGATAGCCCTCGATGGTCTCAGGCACGTCCACTTCCACGGCCACTCGGCTTGGAATCTCGCCCTTGAGAAGCGCAATGGTCTGGGAAACCAAGTGCCGGAAGCTCACCCGCCGGGGGCTAAAAGGGCCCTTTCGGGAAAAATCCAGCAGGGCCTTGACAATGTCTCGAGCCCGATCGACCTGCGTTTCCGTATTCTGGAGCATCTCGCGCTGGAATTTCAGATCCCCTTCGTCAAGTTCTTCCAGCAAGATCTGGACCGATGTCGAGATGTTGTTCAGTGGGTTGTTGAGCTCATGGGCCACCCCGGAGGTCAAGGTTCCAAGCGAAGCCAACTTTTTGACCTGCACGAGCTGTTCGCTGCGCCGATTCAGCTCGTCAATCATTTCGTTGAGGCTGGTAACCAGAGACTCGAAGACATCTCCGGTTAAAATCTCGGGGATATTGGTGTAGTCACCGTGGGCAATCTTATGAATGGCGCTCTCGATTGATTTCAATGGGCGGTTGACATAGGAAGCGACAAACATGGCGGTTAGAAGCGTGAGCAAGAAGATCCCGGCCAACGCGATATAGAGATACTCTTCGGATTGTCCGACAAGCCGGTAGACGATTTGCCGCTCCTTGGCGATAGTGCTCTCGAGTTCAAAGGTAACCCGCTTGCCGAAATGGCGAACCTTTTCCTGTTGGTTTCGAAAGAGGACGTTGGATCGCCCTTGCTCCCGAAGATCTGCGTTCGGGCCGTAAAAATTTAGCAAACGGGACAGCGAAAGTTGATATTGCCGAATTTCATCGAGTTGCTCACCCAAATTGCGAGACAGCGTAAAGCGGTCATGACCCTTGATGATCTGCTTCATCTGGATTTCGGCCTGGTGCACATAGTCTATGGAGTCTTGCAGGTCTTTGACATTGAAAAAGAGAAAATAATTTTTCTCATAGCGTCTGGCCTCCAGGATCGTATTGAGCAGATTGTCTTTTTTTTCGATAACCTGAAGTTTTTGGGCCAGCAGGTAGTGGGTATAATAGCTGAGCGACCAGATTAGGGTGCTGATCAAGGTAAAGATCAAAAAAGCGATGGCGATCTTTCTGCGGATGCTCAGCTTCATCAGAACTTTGCCTCGGCTGACATGCGTTCGGTTTTGACCTAACCCCCTTATTTTCTTTGGCCGTTGTCGGTTTTCGGGCAACGGCCAAAAAGTGGGCCTTTCTCATCAATGACAGTCAAGTATAT
>JBJKSK010000067.1:0-6630 GCA_046704125.1 Desulfobacterales bacterium
ATCACCGCTTCGATCACCCCCGGATCCACACTCAGATACGACCCCTGGTCAGTGCGCTGAATGCTTTTGCTCAACAGATCCTCGATCTGCTTTTCCAACAGGATCACCTTCAGGGTGTTGTCTTTTCCCACATAAGGGGCCAGTATGAAACGGCTCAATTTTTGACGGACATACTCGGTAAGCAGGTCGGGATCCTTGCTCATCGGGGCGTAATCGGCCAGGGTTTCCACCACAGTCAGCAAATCGCGTATCGATACCCGCTCACGCAACAGATTTTGTAGCACTTTTTGAACCGCTCCCAGGGAGAGCAGACCGGGCACCAGTTCTTCGACCACCTTTGGTCTTGATTTGGCCAGATTGTCCAGCAGGTGCTGCACTTCCTGGCGCCCGAGCAGCTCACCGGCATTGACCCGAATGACTTCCGTCAGGTGGGTGGCCACCACCGTGGCGTTATCCACCACGGTGTAACCGGCAAACTTGGCCTCTTCTTCCTTTGCCGGTGGAATCCACAGCGCCGGCAGCTGAAAGGCCGGTTCCGTGGTCGGGATGCCCTCGATCTTTCGCTTCACATCCCCGGGATCCATGGCCAGCATGTGATTGAGCATCAGCTCGCCGCGGGCCACCTCCACCCCGCGGATCATCAGCCGGTATTCGGAAACCTTGAGTTTGAGGTTATCCCGGATGTGAATCGGTGGAATAATGATGCCCAGTTCCGTGGCAAACTGCCGCCGGATCGCCCGGATCCGGCTCAAAAGACTGCCGTCCTGTTCGGTGTCCACCAGTGGAATCAGGCCATAACCCACTTCCAGCTCCATGGTGTCGACGGCCAACAGGTGTTCGACTTCCTCCGGGCCGGTAATCTCCGGGGGTTTTTCCGCTGCTTCTTCCACAGACTGCTCCTGGTCGGTCTTGTAGCGGGTGTAGAAAAACAACCCCCCACTGAGCAGCACCGCCAGACTCATAAACGGCAACGCAGGCAGCCCCGGTATCAGCCCCAGTCCGAAAATCACCGCAGAACCGATGTAGATGGGCTGGGCATTGGCAAATACGTGTCTGCCGTATTCGGTTCCCATCCGCTCCACCGAAGCGGCCCGGGCAACCAGAATTCCCGCCGAGGTCGAAATGATCAGAGCCGGTATCTGGGAGACCAGCCCGTCTCCGACAGTCAGCAGGGTGTAGTTGGTCGCGGCATCCGTCATGGTCATCCCCTGCTGAAAGACCCCGATAATGAATCCGCCGACGATATTGATCACCGTGATGATGATCCCGGCGATGGCATCGCCTCGCACAAATTTGCTGGCCCCATCCATGGCCCCGTGAAACTTGGATTCGTTGGAGATCTCCTCTCGGCGCTGCCTAGCTTCGTTTTCGTCGATGATGCCGGCATTGAGATCCGCATCGATAGCCATCTGCTTTCCCGGCATGGCATCCAGCGCAAACCGGGCGGCGACCTCGGCGATTCGGCCCGAGCCCTTGGTGATGACGATGAAGTTGATCAGCACCAGGATCACAAAAATGATCATCCCGATGACGTAGTTTCCTCCCACCACGAAACGGCCAAAGGACTCGATCACCAGACCGGCGGCCTGAGGGCCTTCGCTGCCGTGGAGCAAGATCAGCCGGGTGGAGGCCACGTTGAGAGAGAGCCGAAACAGGGTGAGGACCAGCAGCAGGGAGGGAAAGATGGAAAACTCCATGGGATTCATCGCGTACATGACGGTGATGAGCACCACGATGGAGGTGGTGATGTTCAAGGCCAGCAGCATGTCCAGAAGCCGGGGGGGAATCGGCAAAATCATGGTCAGCAAGATACCGATGACCACCAGCACCATGCCGATTTCCGGGGCATCCAGAAGAAAGTGGATGGAGAAATACCGTCTTTTGATGACGTCTTCAGCCAAGGAAAGGTCCTCTCAAATAGTTCAAGCCCCATATCGAAATTGTCATGGTTTTGACGCCTGATGTCGGATCTTCGACAAAATTTCAATTCCCGGACAGGGATCGAGCACGTTTATCCGCATTTTCATGGTGCCCCGCACCCTCGATTTTCACGCGGCTCCCGGCTCTTGTTTCACAGCCGTTTTCCCTTGAGCCGATAGACGTATGCCAGTGTTTCCGCCACGGCTACGAAAAACTCGGACGGCACTTCGTCGCCGATATCCACCAGTGGATACAAATTCCGGGCCAACTCTCGATTTTCAACCAGAGGCACCCGATGTTGCCGAGCAATCTCCTTGATGCGTTGCGCGATCCGACCCGCCCCCTTGGCCACGACCTGAGGGGCGGACATGCGTGTGGCGTCGTAGCGAAGCGCTATGGCCAGATGAGTCGGGTTGGTCACCACCACATCGGCATCAGGCACGGCCTGCATCATCCGATTGCGGGCCGCCCGGTACTGGATGGACCTGATCCTGGACTTGACGTGGGGATCGCCCTCGGTCTGTTTGTTTTGCTCCTTGACCTCCTGTTTGGTCATGCGCAGGTCTTTTTCTTAGTGCCATCTCTGGTAGCCATAGTCCAGGATGGCCACTGCCACCATGACGATTAACACCCAGATAAAAATCTTGAAAATAACCGTGAGGATAAAGACCAGGATGCCCGCCGTATCGGTATCGTAAACACGGATGGTCTCCTGCATCTCGCTTCGGACCACCAGGAAAGCGACGATCCCGATGACGCCAAGTTTGATGCCGGATTTGAACAGCTCCTCAAGCGAACGTAAAGACAACAGGCGGCCCATGCCCTTAAAGACGTCAAAGCGGTCCCACTTGAAAGCCAGGGCTTTTCCGGAAATGACAAAACCGACCTGGAAAAGATTGGCGGCAACGGCCGCCGCCATCACCCCGGCCATTACCGGCAGCAGGAGAATAAAAAACCACCGGCTAAAGACAAGAAGCATGCGGATGCACTTGGCCTGGGTCAGATCGGGCACCGCATTGAAGACAAAATCCTGGCGCAGCACCTCGAGCAGCTGGCCGTAAAAAAAGTAGGCGAAAGCATAAAGAATCAACACACCGGCAAGCAGCACCGCCACCGAGGCGATCTCCGGGCTTCGGGAGACCTGGCCCTCTTCGCGGGATTTTTCCCGCTTCTTGGAGGTGGCCTGCTCGGTCTTTTCCTGGAAACTCTCCTCGGCCATGGCCTATTTTCTCCGTTGAGCGGTCTTCACCCGCCCAGCCAGACCAGCACGGTTTTTAAGAGCAGGGGCAGTTGTGCCAGCCATTGGCGCGTGAGAATGGCGACGATATCTAACGCCATACCGAAAAATAACAATCCCACCACGATTTTTAAGGGGAAGGCGGCGATGAGAATGTTCATCTGCGGCGCAAACTTGGCCGCCAGCCCGAAGGCGGCATCCGTGAACAAAAGGGCGGCGATGGCCGGAGCCGCCATCTTTATACCCAGAACAAACATCTGCGATGAAAGGGCGATGACCATGGTCAAAAGCCCCCGCTTGAGCACCAACACCCCGGGAGCCACGATCCGAAAGCTTTCCGCCAGGGATAGGATCAGGACATAGTGTCCGTTTAGGATCAGGAAAATCAACACAGCCACCCAATAGCTCACCTGGTCGATGATCGACTCCTGGGCACCGGTCTGGGGATTGAATACGTTGATGATGGAAAACCCCATCTGGAATCCGATGATCTGCCCGCCAAATTGCACACCGGCCAGAAACAGCCTCACCGTGAGCCCCAGCAGCAAGCCGATAAACACTTCCGAGACCACCAGCATGACGAATCCCGGTACGCTGGTCGGGAATAACCCCGGGGCCACAGCAACGGCCGGAACCAGCAGCAAGGAAATGACCAGCGAAAGCCCGGCCTTGACCGTCTTGGGGATGACCGTACTTTCGAAGATGGGAAACAAAAACAGCACCACACTGACCCGGATCAAAACCAGGATAAATACCTGGAGCTGCTGCGGGGAGATATTGAGAATTTGCATCGACCGGTGCCCGTCTACCGGATGTACATGGGGATGTTGGCGATGATATGATGGGTGTAGGAAACCATTTTTCCCAGCATCCAGGGCGCAAAAAAGAGCAGCCCCAAAAACACGGCCAGGATTTTGGGAACAAAGGACAACGTCATTTCCTGAATGGACGTCGCCGCCTGGAAGACGCTTATGACCAACCCCACGATAAGACCCAGCCCCAGCATCGGCATGGACAAGATGATGGTCAGCCAGATGGCGTGCTTGGCGAAACTGACGACAAAATCGGTAGTCATCTCATTGCACTCCAAAGCTCTTTAGCAAGGATCCCACCACCAGCTGCCAACCGTCCACGAGCACAAAGAGCATCAGCTTGAAGGGAAGCGAGACCATTACCGGCGGCAGCATCATCATCCCCATGGAAAGCAAAACGCTGGCCACCACCATGTCGATGATCAGAAACGGGATATAGAGCACGAATCCGATGATAAACGCCGTTTTCAACTCGCTGATGACAAAGGCCGGAATCAGTACCAGCAGCGACAGGTCCGCCGGGGTCTGAGGTCTGGGTGAACGGGAAGCCTTGACAAACAGCGCCAGATCCGACTCTCGAGTATTTCGCAGCATGAATTTTCGGATCGGAGACTGGGCCGCCGTGAGGGCCTGGTCAAAGGAAATCTTTTTCTCCATATAGGGGTTTAGAGCCTGGTTGTAGGTCTGGTGCCACACCGGGGCCATGATAAAAAAGGTAAGAAACAGCGCCAAGCCGACAATCACCTGGTTAGGCGGCGTCTGCGGGATTCCCATGGCCTGGCGCAGGAAACTGAACACCACCACCAGACGGGTAAAAGAGGTCATCAGCATGAGAATCGCCGGAGCCAGAGACAACACGGTGAGCAGACCGACGACCTCCAGGGTCAAGGCGACATCCCGAGGCCCTTGAGCGGCCCCCACCCCGAATTGGAAGGAGGGAATCGGCAGCGGTGCCCCATGGGCCACCCCGGTGATGATCACCAGCCCTGCGAAAATGCCGAAAACCGATCCGATGACCCATTTGCACCGGCTCCCCCCCCCTCTACGATGCTTTGTCGGCGCCGGTTCAGATGCCAAGGGGCAGCTCCCGGGAGGGTTTTTCCAACCGCGCGAAAACCCGCTTTCCACCTGGCACTGCTTGCGGGTTAAGGTGGTATCGGCAAAAACAGCGTCACGCGTCATCGTCCGGGGTCTTCCATTTCGAGGTCTTTTCCCCCTGGAACATTTTTCGGTTCACTTTTCCAAGCGCGGCCAGAAAGCCCTCGGGAGCCTCGGAAGTCGAATCCTGAGGCTGGACCGGTGCACCAATTTTCGACAACCAGGTGATGTGTTGGGCGCTTACCCCGATAAGCACCTTTTCCCCGGCGACTTCCAGGAGCACCACCCGTTGCCGGGGCGCCAGATAAAAAGAAGCCACCATGCGGATGATACCGGCTGTGCCGACCCCCTGACGCCTGTTGAGCACCCGTTTGAGCAAATACAGCACGCCGATCAACACGCCGAGCACCAGCGAGAGCATGGCCACGGTTTTCATCAGGGTAAACCACAGGTCCGGGGCCGATGATGTCGTAGCGGCGGCAGCAGGCAATGGGTTCATGACGTCCTCAAGCGGAATTTAGGCAAGGCTTTTGACCCGCTCCATGGGACTGACAATGTCGGTGAGCCGGACCCCGAACTTTTCGTTGACCACCACCACCTCGCCCCGGGCCACGAGTTTCCGGTTGATAAAGATCTCCAGAGGCTCACCGGCCAGTTTGTTCAGCTCCACAATGGATCCCTGGCCCAGTTGCAGCAAATCGTTGATCAGCATCCGGGTGCGCCCCAGTTCCACGGACAGCTCCAGAGGAATATCGAGTATAAAATCTAGCTCTCGTTCCTCGCCTTGGGATTCCCCTTCCGGGCGAATCGACTCTTTGTTTTCTACCATATAGGCTCCCAGGGCCTTGCGGCCGCAATGATGCATAAACTAAGGGTTATATTTTCGGCGCTCCACGTAAATTTTTTTTTCGATGCGAAACGCCTGGGATTTTCGCTGAATTCCGGCGTGCCCACGAAACTTGGGCAGCCCCTCCACGGTGGCGATCATTTCCTGATCCGCATCCTGGTCCAGTTGGATGACATCGCCCGCTTTGAGGCGAATCAGCCGGTCCCCGGTGATCTCGGCGGTACCCAAAAGCACTGAAATCTCCACCATGGAATCGCGGATGATCTCCTTGACACGGCGCTGCCACGCCATATCGACTTCCAGTTGGTCGCTTTGGAAGCCGGCTGAAAGCTTGTTGCGGATCGGTTCGATCATGGCATAGGGAAGACAGATGGTGATCTTTCCGGCGCTTTGCCCCAGATCGACATCGAAGCGGGAGACAATCACCAGATCCGAGGGCAGCACGATGGTGGCAAACTGCGGATTGACTTCGGAGCGGATAAAACCCGTCTCCACGTTTTCTACCGGGGACCAGGCCAGTTGCCAATCCGCAAGGCAGGCCACGACCACTTTTCGGATCATCACGGACTCGATGGAGGTAAAATCTCTGCCCTCGATCTTGGCTTTACCCAGCCCCTTGCCACCGAAAAAGGTATCGATCAAGTTGTAGACGAGCTGGCTTTCCAGCACCAGCAGGGCATGGCCACGGAGCGGATTCATCCGAAACACATGAAGGC
>JBJKSK010000068.1:0-5417 GCA_046704125.1 Desulfobacterales bacterium
CCGGCGGAGCTGGCGGTTGCCAGGGCGCTTCTTCCGGCATGGGTTTTTTCGGTGCGCCGCCAAAAGGATGCCGGAACACCTCCCAGGGCATTGTCACGTCAATGGAGCCCATGTAGGTCCGGGTCTCCTGATAGTAGTTCAGGCCCGTGTAGGGGTTGTAGACCGGCTTGGTGAAACCCTGGTTGTAGTTGAGGTTGCTGCTCACCCCGTCCGGGACGCTGAAGCCGGGATTGACCAGGTAGCCGGCGCCCAAGTCGATGTGGACCCCGTTTCGCAGCTTGATGCCAAAGCCTGCGCCGTAATAGTCGAGATCCGGCAGGCTGTAGAGCAGGTCATAGAGCCGGGTTTGCACCGAAGAGGTGCGCTTTTCATACCCGCAGCGAAAGGTGAGCCAATGGGTAAGCTCTAGTTCCGCGCCCACGCTCCAGGTCCAGGTGTCCTTGAAGTCTCTCTGGAGTATCAGCGTGGAGTCTCCCCCGGTATAGCCCATGATCTTGGCCAGCTGCAGCAGCTGGATGGGCTGGTCAAACTTATAGTTGTCCTCCTTGAGTACCGACCAGTTGGCCCAGTTGAGGTCCGCCAGCAGGCTGAGGCGCGAAAAGGGCTTGACCTTGATGCCGAACTGGACCCTCTGGGGAAAGGTCACGGTGGTCGACACCGTCCCGCTTTGGGAAGGAACGGCGTTGATGGGAAGATCCAGCATCCCGGAGGTGTCGAGCAGCAGCGGGGAAGAACCCAGCCAGTGGACCATCTGCTGGAATTGGCTGGAATAGGTAAACTTGTAAGGTCCCGTGAGGTGTCCCGTGGCCGAACTCTGGTAGACGGCGCCAAAGGAAAACCAGTCCCGGGGTTTCCACAGCATCCCGAGATTGAAGCTGGGGATGAAGTCGTCGCGAAGCTGCATCTGGAAGTTGGCCACCTGGTCATAGGGACTTATCCCGCCGCCAAACCAGGGCGGCGGCTGGGTAAGCTCCGAGAGCACGGGAATCTCGAGTCCCTGGCTGGCGTTTCCCAAAATCTTGGTCAGAGCCACCAGATCGTTTGGCTCGCGCATGTCCAGACCGGCTCCCATAGCCGCCTGGCTAAACCCGACCGTGGCGCCAAACGACAGCGATTTGGTATATTGGTAGGCCACTGCCGGGGCCAGGTAGACCAGATCCTGCTGAAAGACATACTGGTTTCCGAAGCGTGCCGGGTCGCCGGGGTTTCCGTTGACGATTCCCACGGCAAAGGGCGCATACTGGCCAATGGCAAAGGTCCAGGGGGATCCGGGCTTTCGGTAGGATAGCCCTAACTCCGGGGCGACGAGAAAGTCCACGGTTCTATCTAAAATGGGGATATACATCAGACCCGATGTGTTGCTCCCCTGGGTGTTGGCCAGCGGGTCTTTCAGGTCGCTTAACCCCAGAAAACCCGGAAAGTTCGGGTCGGGGGTAAATTTGGTGCTCATATCGATGACGGGAATCGTCAACCCCTGGGTGACCCACACGCCGTCTCCCATCTGGGTGAGCCCGGCGGGGTTGTAATGAATCGACATCAACCCGGGCGGGTCGGCCGTCACCGTGTTGGCCAGGGAGATGGCCTTGGCGTCAATGGCGATCTGCTCGTCAAACACGGCTAGTGCCGGTGTGGCCCAAAAAGCGGACAGGCTCAGGCACGCTATCAGTGCCAGTGCCGCCGCGGCCCATCGCCCGGGCGCGGGCGCGGCTTCGATGGCCCTCTTCAGTGGCCGGAACTCCATGTCACTTTTCCAAGGCAAAATCATAGGGCATCCGGACCGTCAAGGTGAAGTCCGGATCGTTGTTGGTCAGCCCGATGCCAAGCATGACGTTGAAGGATCGCTTGGGAGAAAGCCGCCAGCCGGTGCCGACGGTAAATATCGAGGAGGTCGAAGATCCGGTGGAACTCGTGCTGCCGTCTGACCACCGGTAGATGGTGTTCATATAATAAGTGTACTGCCAGCCCAGATTCAGCGAGACCATATAGGACAGGGCATAGCCGAGGCCCATGCTCACCCCGATGGTATCTCCCGGATTCACGTCGGTCAAAACGCGACTCGACCAGTTCTGGTCAACCTTGGAAAACATCCGGTTGTAGGAGTAACTCAAGGTGCCAAAGGTGATGATGGGATCGATGGTTTTGCTGAAGGCAGCACCCAGGGTGGCCGAATAGAAGCCGTTTCCCGTGGACAGCTCGTGGTTCGGGTTGATCTTGTAAGGGCTTCGTCCTGTGGGCGTTGACAGCGAGGCGCTTAAAATCGTGTTGGGCCACTTGTCATCGGGCTTTATCGGCTGGTACTGGACCCCGAAGCTGATGTCGCCAAGATCGGTGACCTCTTGTTCCGAGGTCTGGGAAACCTGGTCGTACTTGTAGACGAAGGGAAGCGTGAAGATGCCCGTCAGGTTGTCCTTGAAGCCGTATTCGGCTGTGATCGAAGGGATCAGGGTGTGGTTGACGTGCCGTTCGACTTGAGGCGAAAGGCTTTGCAAAATATCTGACGAGTAATAGTAGTACTGCAACTCGTATTCGAGTTGCAGGGTGCCTTTCTTAATCAGCGTGTATTGGCGACCCGCGGCGTTTAGCACTTCCGCGGCTTTTTCGGACTTTTCCGCGCTGGTGATTTCCAACCGTTTCCGGGCAATGTTTTCCTGGCGCATCTGGGCCACCTCCTGCTCCAGGGCCTGGATCCGCTGGTCCTCACTGCCTGCCGCCGGAGCCGCTGTTGCCGGGGCCGCCGGTCCGACGGCAGGCGGTGCTGCCGGCGCTGGGGCTGGGGTTGGCGTCGGGGTTGATACCGGCGGCGGGGCGGCCTGGGCAACGGCCACAGGGGCGTTAGATTCGGGCATCAGGGTGCCCCGGGCCACGACAAAGGCGGGCAGGCGCATTTTGCTTTTAAAGGCGGTCAAAATCTTGCGGGCCGTGTCCGCATCCGGGCAATCGGCGACGCGCACCGCATACCACAAGTTGCCCTGGGCGTCTTTTCCCGAAAAGATATAGGGTTTATAGCCCGCCTTTTGAAGGGTTTTTAAAGTCGCCTGGGCTTCGGCGCGGGTGGGAAACGGCACCAGTTGAACACTGTAGGTAATCTTGGCGGCAAAAGTCTGGCCAACAGCTGCGACAAAGACCAAAAGCATGATGCCGACTGAAATCTTCCCCCACCGGTTGGCCATATTTTCCTTATCCTTATTATATTTCTTTTCTCGCAGAGGCGCAGAGGCCGCAGAGGGTTTTGGTTTTTGCCCCTCTCCGCGTCTCTGCGCCTCTGCGAGAAAAGCTTTCAAGGCTTGTAGGTGACCTTGTCCTGTCTCTGGTTCTGGATCTGCAGATTTTCGACAAACTCCGAGACGTTATCCCGAGAGTTGATAATTTGCAAGGCTTGATCCTCGTCGATAAAGCGAAGATCCTGATCGGTGAGCCGCAATCCGTTGTGCACCGGCGCGCCCTTTAGCGTGACGAGAAAAAGCGCGTGTTCAAACCAGATCTTCTTGAATTCGGGGATGGTAAAACTGATGTTTCCCCGCCAGGGGTCGGCCAGAAAGACGTGACCCCGATAAATGCCCTTGAACACGGTAAAGTGCCGGTAGCCAAAGAGCTTGATGGGCACTATGCCCGGCTGGCCAAGCGTTCTTAGATCCGAGATTTCGGCCTTGTAGCCCGCGCCCTGGTAACCCAGCGCGGCGACGAAACGCTTCATGTCCAGCAGCGAAAAAGCCCGGCGGCGCGCTATCTCGCGGCTGTCCCCGTATGTCAGGAGCCCCTGGATGACCTGCTTTTCGGTAAAGTGCTCCCCCATGTTGTAGTCCAGCAGCGTGGCCAGCGCCGCGGACCCGCAGGAAAAGTCGTAGTGCTGCTTGACCGTGCGGGCCGCGTCGATCACCGTAAGCGGATCCACCGCCGCCCGGATGGTGACCGAACCGGGGCCGCCCATCGGGATGCTGACCTGATTTTTGGGGCTGGATTGCTGGGGGAAAATCCCCGTGGTAAAGGCGATGAGCATGACAAAAGCGGCCAGGATTTCCATAGTATCTCGTTCAAAAAAAGGTTTCTCGCAAAGCCGCAAAGAAAAGGCAAAGCTCGCGGAGAAAGGGGTTTCTCGCAGAGGCGCAGAGACCGCAGAGAAAAGCGGGCGTTTTTAAAAGTCTGCCGCCTAAAGTCCAAAGACTTCGGCCTGCTCTTCCTAACAGCCTGCAGTCTAACAGTCTACAGTCTAACAGTCTGCAGCCTGCTTTTACGGGGTGAGCTTTAGCGTCATCCGGTGGATGTCGATGCCGTCGATGGCCACCGGGCCAAAGTCGGAGTTATCCATCTTCACATCATTTATCCGGATGTTTCCCGCCGCTGGAAGCTGCACCTGGACGATGACTGTATTAGGCGATGTCGGATCGCTTCCCACGTTAAAGGTGGCCGGATTGCTGGTAGACAGGTCGCCGAGTTGAAACATCCCCGAAAAGCTCCAGGTGCTCGGGTCTTCCGGGGCCCCCGTGGCGGTCTGGCTCAGGTGGATTCCGGAAAGGGTAAAGGCAGCGCCTGTTGTCGTGTTGTAGGCCAGGTTCAAGGCGCCGATGTCCAGCCGGCTGTCAAGCTCGAAATCGATTCCCGTGCCGGCATCGGGAGGAGATAGATACAGTGCGTAGGAAGAAAGATCAAGGGGGCCGACGGAAAGCGATCCCAGGCTCTGGCCGCAAAACGAAACGCTTCCCACATCCAGGGAAAGCGACTGGGACCAGTCCGGGGCGACCATGGAAAATGTGGCGTTTCCGTACACGGATCCCACATCCATGGTCAGCGGCTCCATCAGCCCGTTTCCGTTGGCGTCCACCGCCCCGACATTAAGGGAAAAGGGTCCCCCCTGGCCGTTTGACAGCACGACCGAATTCAGCGACAGGCTGCCGCCATCGGGTGCCGTATAGGTCCAGCCGTCGCTGTAATAATAGGCCGCGACATCGGAAAGCCCGATGGAAATTCCGGCGGCCGCATCGAGGGATGAAAGCTGGGCGTCGCTCATGGGTTGCATGGCCGCGTGAATGTTTGACGGGAAGCAGGCGGCCGCCGCAAGCAGCAAGATGAGGGCGAGGCTGTTAGGGCGCATGGGTGTCACCGGTTTAGGGTTTCTGGTAAATAGCGTTTCTCGCAGAGGCGCAGAGGCCGCAGAGAAAAGCGTGTTTCTCGCAAAGGTGCCAAGAAATCGCTAAGGCTGCCAAGAATTTTTATAATGGTTCTTTGCAGGATTTGCAAACTTTGCTTCTTGGCGAAAGATAGCAGCAAAAAGCATGCCTGATTTCCCTACGCACCTCTGCGAGAAATGCTTTTTCATAGAGTCGGCAAAGCCTTAAAAGTGCATCAGCGAAAGGGAGGGGACCCCTTTGGCTGATGCCGGTAGGTCAGATTGCGAAGGTGTCTTCGCGGTTGATCATGCC
>JBJKSK010000069.1:0-7903 GCA_046704125.1 Desulfobacterales bacterium
TGACCATCCCCAAGAAGTTTCAGCACGTGGATCTGGAAAGAGTCCACCAGGCACAAGGCCAGGTCGATGAGCTGCTGTCGGTTCTAAAACAGGTCCATCCCTGGTCGTCGCTTCATTACGGGCTTTCCGCATTCGAAGTGGTCAGGAAACTCTACCTGGAATGGATCCCCAGGTATTTCGGGGAAAAGACAGAGGTCCAGGTTCTTTCCCCCATGATCAGGGGCAGCCTGGGCACGGCCAGCTTAAATGCGATGATCCAGGAATCGGCCAATCCCGCTGGGAAGGGAAAAGGGCAGCTGACCGTGGGAGAGCGGGTTTTCAGGGTGGGGGACCGGGTGATCCACCGGCGAAACAACTATGATCTGAATGTCTTCAACGGCGACATCGGCACCATCCGGGAAATCGATACCGAGCAACTGAGTCTTTCGGTCGCTTTTTCCCCCGGCGGCCGGGTTGTGGATTATACCCAGGATGCCATACCGGAATTGGACCTGGCCTACGCCATTACCATTCACAAATCCCAGGGCAGTGAGTTCGAGGCGGTCATCATCCCGGTGCTGACCCAGCATTTCAAGATGCTGTTCCGGAATCTGATTTATACCGGACTGACCCGGGCCAGAAAACTGGCCGTTCTGGTCGGAACCCGCAAAGCCCTCGCCATGGCTGTACGCAATCAGGACACCAGCCAGCGGCAGACCCTGCTCATAGAGCTGCTGCAGCAACCCGCGAGACTAGAGGGCCAAGCCTTGAACTGTGAATAAAGGCTTTCGCGCCATGTCCATCCTGAAATGACGGGGATCAGAGGATGTCCAGGGCCAGGATGTCCTTAATTTTTTTCCCCAGGGCATCTGCGGCCGTGGCGGCGATCTGATTTCCCAGTTCCGCACTCGCCAACCAGGGGGCGGACTCCATCCGGCCATCGGGAAAAACCGTTTTCATTTCCGATGCCGTCAACGGCCAGTAGTATTTAGGCTTTTCCACCGGCTGGGCCAGGACGGGTTTTCCGGTGAACGCGGAAGGCCTCAGGTGTTTGGTGATGGACACTTCACTGGGGGTGGCGTGATGCCCGTCGTTTTCCCCGAAAGCCTCCCGGCAGGCCTGTGTCACGTCGTCTTGGCCGTACCATGAGATCACGTCGAAGTAGCCGGAGAGCCCATCGTTTTTGAGCTGGCGGATAGCGGCATTGAGCGGGACGATATTTCCACCATGGCCGTTGATGAAGAGGATGCGCCGAAACCCGTGGGTGACCAGCGACCGGACGATATCTCCGGCTACGATGATCATTGTAGACGGGCTCAAGGCGATGGTGCCCTTGAAGGCCATGTGATGGGGGGACACGCCGTAGCAAAGCGTCGGAGCCACCATCAGTTTCAGGCTGTCACCGACGGCGCGGGCGATTGCCTCGGCCGCGATAAAGTCGGTGCCGATCAATCCATAGGGGCTGTGCTGTTCAACGGATCCCACCGGCACCAGAATAACATCTTTTTCATTCAGGTAGGTCTCCACCTCCGGGTAAGCCATATTTTCAAGCAGCATCTCCATCCTCTTTTTGCTTGTGTCGAGAGGGTTCATCAGTCATATTTATCCGTGTCACAGCCGCCGTTTTAGCAGCAACAGAGCGTTTCGGCAAGCCGGGTTCACGCCGGCCCGGAAAGAAAGAGCGTGCCCGCGCCGGTTTGAACCCCCGAGAGAAAAGGAGCTTTCATGAAAGCCGTGATCTATGAAAATTTTGGTGCCCCGCCCCATATTCAACGGGTCCCCGACCCCGCGCCCGAGGCCCACGGTGTTGTCGTCAAGGTGATGGCCACCGGCATCTGCCGCAGCGACTGGCACGGCTGGATGGGACATGACCCCGACATCCGGCTTCCCCATGTGCCGGGCCATGAGCTGGCCGGGATCATCGAGGCGGTGGGAAAAGACGTGACGCGCTGGCAGGTCGGCGACCGCGTTACGGTACCCTTCGTGTGCGGGTGCGGCATCTGCCCGCCCTGCCGCTGTGGAGACCACCAGGTCTGCGATCACCAGTTTCAACCCGGCTTCACCCACTGGGGATCCTTTGCCGAATACGTATCGCTTCATCGGGCCGACATCAACCTGGTGCGGTTGCCGGAAACCCTGGATTTCGCCACCGCCGCCAGCCTTGGATGCCGCTTTGTGACGTCGTTTCGAGCCGTCGTGGACCAGGCAAAGGTGTCGGCGGGCCAGTGGGTGGCGGTGCACGGCTGCGGCGGTGTGGGGCTTTCCGCCATCATGATCGCCGATGCCCTGGGTGCCAATGTCGTCGCCGTTGATATTGCCGACGAAAAGCTCGATCTGGCCAAAACCCTGGGCGCGGCGGCGGTGGTCAACGCCGCGCGCACCCCGGATGTGGTCGAAGCCGTCGTCGGGATCACCCGAGGAGGGGCCCATGTCTCCATCGATGCCCTGGGCCATCCGACGACCTGCCGCAATTCGATTGCCAATCTTCGAAAACGCGGCAGGCACATCCAGGTCGGGCTGCTTTTGGCCGATGAGAGCACGCCCCCGATTCCCATGAGCCGCGTCATCGCCAATGAGCTTGAAATTCTGGGCAGCCACGGGATGCAGGCCCACCGCTACGGAGCCATGCTGGCGATGATTGAGTCCGGAAAACTCAACCCCGGAAAGCTTATCGGAAAAACCATTTCCCTGGAGCAGTCGACGGAGGCATTGATGAATCTGGATAAATTCGAAGTCACCGGGGTGACCGTGATCACAAAGTTCTAGGAATGCCGGGCAGGCCACGTTTTATGGCCGCTACGGCCCATGGCGATCTCTTGGCGACGCTGCGGGGTGTGATCAGGACGTTTCCCATCGGCCGCAGGGGGCTTTCTGGCCCGAAGACTTATTTTTTGGCCTTGAGCAGGTCCTGCAGGCCGGCAAAAGGGCTGTGGGTCAAGGCCCGATCGTCCGTGTCGCGATCAGCGCCGGTGGTTCCGAAGCGGTCCTGGTGCAGCAGCCGCGAGTGCTCGTTTTCGTGGCAGTAGATGCACAGCAGTTCCCAGTTGCTGCCATCGGGCGGGTTGTAGTCGTGATTGTGGTCCCGGTGGTGCACGGTGAGTTCTCTGAGTTTTTTGCCGGAAAAATCGCGGCCGCAGCGTCCGCAGACCGGCGGAAACATTTTCAGAGCCCGTTCGCGATAGTCTTTTTCCCGCTGCTCGCGGGCCTTCCGGGCCTGGGCGACGATCCGGTCGAGTTTTTCGGTATCGGGGGGTGTTTTTTGTGAAACCATTGAGCACCTTGCTTTTTTTTCGGATTTTCCAAATACTGTCGCCATGGGTGACGACACTTCCTCTGTTGCTCTATATGAAGATGGAAAGCGCGCCGGGAGCCAAAAGCCGGCGCCGTTTCGTTATGGATTAAACCCGGGCGGGCCGTCAAGATTTTTTGGCCCTGGCCGGGCCCGGCGGCGCTTTTGGGTTCACGCTTCCTGTATGACGCGAACGACATGGCCCTGGAAGCTGACGGTCTGGCCGGCTCTGGTTTTAAACCGCTTACGGGTTTCGATGGTGCCGTCAACTGCCACCAGCCCGTTTTCGATGGCCAGGTTGGCCGCCCCTCCGGTGGCGCACAGACCCGAGGCTTTCAGCAGCTGGTTGAGCTGTATGTAGTCGGCGGTGATGTTCAACGTTTCCACGGCGTCGGTTCCAATCCTTTCTAAGCGGGCCAAGCCTTGCCGTCTCCGCCGATGCGACTGGCGATATGCTCCAGATGGCTTCGGCCGGTGCCGCAGCAGCCGCCCAGGATCTTGACCCCGAATCGGCGGTTGAAGACAACCATCTGCTCTGCCCACTGGATGCGGTCATCGACTTGAAGCGATGCGGCGCCGTCCAGTTGGCTGTGATCCATCGACGAGGCGTTGGCCAGAAAGCCGATCAAACGCGCCATCACCGATTTCGGCTGCCGGCCGGGCTGCAGAAAGGACGGGTGGGCGCAGTTGATCATATATCCCAGGGGCGGCCGGTGGCTGCAGGCGGCATCGATGCCGCCAAAGGCCTGCTGCAGGCTGGAACCGTCAAGGATCCGACCGTTTCGGCCGATGACGAAACTAATCACGTAGGGAATCCGGGTTTCCGAAAGCGCCAGGGCGATGCCGGCAGCTTCGGCTACAGCCGGCAGGGTTTGGGCGATAAGCAGGTCGACTCCGGCTGCTGCCAGACGCTTGACCTGCCAGGCATGAAATGCCTCGGCCGCTGCCGTGGACAGGCTTTCATCGGGTCTATAGCAGTCGTTCCGGCAACCGATCAGCCCCCCGATGAAGATGTTTCCGGCCCAGGAGCCATATTGGCTTCTGAGCTGTTTCATGAAATGGACGGCATCGCCGTTGACATCCCGGGAAATGCCGGCTTCCAAGACCCGCGCCTCGTTGGCCCGCCAGGTGGGGCTGCATACCATGTTGGGCACCTCCATGGCCTTTGCCACGGAAATATAGTCCCGATAAATGCTTGAAAGCGCCTGTCTCCCAGTCTGGCTTGAAACGAGCAGGGCGTTTTCCAGGCGCGGGTGCAGGCCCACCGCGCTTCGCCTCAGTGATTCGATGACCGCGGCTTCAGCCAGTATGAGATCGTGGTCCTGGAGGGCCTTTTCGATATCTGCGGTCAAAGCGGAAATCCTTCAAAAATTGGTTGGCCGGGCCGCCCAGGCCGGCAGCGCGCCAAAGGCGGAATTTGAAAACCCTTTGCATCTTTGCGCGAAACCTCTTTAGAGAGGCTTCCTTAGTTTAGGCTGATTCAACCGGCGTTTCGAACCAGGATCTTGCCGTCGGCATCGGCTACCAGGGTGCCGTGCTGGTTGCGGCAAACCGCGGTCATGACGGCGATGCCGCCGTTGAGTTTGGGCTTTTGGATCTTTTCGACGATGGTCCAGGTTGTCGCAAGCGTGTCGCCCGGCTTGACGGGTGCCCGGAACCGGCAGGCGTGCTCCAGGTAGGCGATGGCGCTTCCCGCAAAATAAACCCCTACCGGCGCGGAGATCAGGGCCGAGGTCAGGGGACCATGCAAAATCCGGGTGCCGAATCGGGTTGTGGCGCAAAATTTTTCGTTGACGTGAAGGGGGTTGAAGTCGCCAAACAGGCCGGCTCCGAGCACCAGATGCGCCTCAGTGACGGTAAGGGCGTCGGAAAAGGTGTCGCCGGCGGTGATTTGGTCAAAGGTTTTTCCTGGAAATACCATTTGCTGCCTCCTTCCGGGATAAGATCGATGCCAAGCGGATCATCACGATTTTCTGCTTTTTGCATGACACCCGGGCAAGATATCTCTTTTTGCGCCGTCGGGCAATCCGTATCGCGCGGGAAAAACGGTTTTGCGGAAAGCGGCGTGGCGCTGCCGGCGACGATATCTTCGAATCCGGGGTGAATCCCCTGCGCCCGAAGTGCCAGGGGAAAATGAGGACCATCGCTTTCATCGAGCATGGGGCGGTCATCAAAAAGACGGTTTGGATCCTCCGGAACCTGACATCCGCAGGTTTTATTTCGCTGAGATAGGATGATAAATGGAACAATAAGTAGAGTAAAGGAGGCCGACTCATGGTTATGAAACTGCTCCGAATAACAGCCTGCCTGTTATGTGCCTTTGCGATAGCTTCTTGCGCGACGCCAATTAAGAACATCAAAGAGGAAAGCAATTTCAAGCCCGGGGCAATGACTGCAAATAGTTCTTATGTCTTTGGAAGAGTCCAGTGGTTTGAGAATGGCAAACAAAAGGCGATGACAGGAGCATTCGGATCTCCGTTGGCCCACATCCTGTATAGAATAGAAGACCGAAAGCGGATTAGGGTCGAAACGGACAAATCCGGGAGATTCATCTGGGAACTAACACCAGGAACATATGTAATCAGCAGGCTTAATTACTGGGACACTTGGTCTGGAAGTCATTTTGTAGTTCCAAAAGTGGCATTCCGTGTTCCTGCAAAGGGACATGTCTATTATATCGGAACACTCAAAGCCGACCTGTCAACCAAGAGAGACTTTATCGGAGGTATATCCGGGTCAACGGTTCACATTACGGTCAACGGGCCAAAAGATAACGACTATGCGTTTGCTGCCGAGAAGCTCAGGATTCCGCCCGAAGATATAAAACAATCTTTAATGGTCCATGATGCACGGCTTCCGCGAACCTTCGACACAACAAGAGAGTTTAATATCGGAATTCAAATATTGAATGCAATTTTCATGAGCATGCCGTATTAGATCGCGACCGGGTGGAATCGAATGTCTAAATTTCTCATTTCATGTCAGGCACAATATGTCTTGCTGCGTTTCGCCTTGACAACCTACTGTAATATAGGCATATACTATCTTTTAAGAAGCAAGCTCCCATCGTTTTGATAGGCGGCCGCCGATGTGGTCGTGCCCGGCCTTTTCTGATCATTCCGGTGGGAAGCCAATGACGGGCTGGCTGTTGAAATGCATCCGCAAGCAACCGCTGGACCGCTCCCGCGTCTCCCCCGAGGACATCGTGGGCATCATCCGTAAAATTTCTGACTGTCTGAAAAGGTGAACCATGAATTCGGAGCCTGCCGCCTCTGCCGTGAACCCGCCGCCGGGTCCGGGCGCCGACGACCCGGCCATCCAGCGACGCAATGCCTCCTTGCAGGCCCTGCACGAAACCGCCCTGGGCCTGCTGGATAAGATCGACAAAAAGGAGCTGCTCGAGACCATTATCGAACGGGCCGCGGCCATCACCGGCACCGACCACGGATACATTTATCTGCTCGACCCCCACCGCAAGGCGATGCAGATGCGCGTGGGGATGGGCTTTTTTTCCGGTCAGCTGGGCCGGAGGGTGCGAATGGGCGAGGGCATGGGAGGCGCCGTCTGGCAGGCACAGGCACCGCTGATGGTGGCGGATTACCACAGTTGGCCGGGGCGCCTGAATGACCCCTCCCTGAACGGTTTGCGCTGCATTGTGGGCATCCCCTTGAAGTCCGATCATCGGGTCCAGGGCGTCATCGGCCTGGCCCATGTGGATCCGGCCAAACACTTCGACAGTGAAGTTGTCGCCATGCTGGAACGCTTTGCGGCGCTGGCCTTGTTGGCGCTGGAAAAGGCGTCGCTATACGGCAAGCTGACCAGCGAGCTGGCCGAACGCAGGAAAGCCGAGGCCGGCATTCGCCAGAGCGAGCAGCGTTACCGCTCGCTTCTGGAGTCTTCCCCGGATCCCGTGGTGGTGTATGATATGAGCGGGATCGCCACCTACGTCAATCCCGCCTTCGAGCAGACCTTCGGGTTTTCCCGCCACGAGCTGCTGGGCAAAAAGATCGATTTCGTACCCGAAGCGTGCTGGCCGGAGACCAGGGCCGCCATCAATCGCATGCTCAGCGGCAAGAAAATCACCATGTTCGAAACCAAGCGGCTGGCCAGGGACGGCAGCGTGCTGGATGTTCAGATCAGTTCCACGCTGTTCCAGGATCAAAACGGCCGACCGGCCGGCAACATCGTCACCCTGAGGGATATCAGCGCCCAAAAACGGGCGGAAGAAGCGCTTCAGCGGTACCACGGCCATCTGGAAGAGCTGGTCCAGGAGCGAACGGCCGAACTGGCCGAGGCCAACCGCCGGCTCGAGCAGCAGGTGGAAGAGCGCAAGCGGGCGGAAGCGGCCGTGCGGGCGCAATCCAGGCACCTGGAAGAGGTCAATACGGCCCTGCGGGTATTGCTTAAAAAACGGGAAGAGGACAAGCGCGAAATGCAGAAAAACGTTCTCACCAATGTCAAGGAACTGGTGATGCCCTACCTGGCCCGCCTGAAACGGGGCCGGCTGGAACCGCACCAGGAGTCATTGATGGAGATCCTCCATTCCAATCTGGATAACATCATTTCGCCGTTTATCAGCAAGATCTCCTCACGCTACCTCAATTTCACACCGACCGAAATCCGGGTGGCCAACCT
>JBJKSK010000070.1:0-2571 GCA_046704125.1 Desulfobacterales bacterium
CAAGAGAGGCATCGCCATGCTGCATTCAATAGCTGTCGTCAAATACCTTGAACTGATCGCCCTGGGTCTTGGCGCCGGTTCCTTTGGCACCCTGATCGGTGCCGGCGGCGGCTTTGTGCTGATGCCGATTCTGCTGCTGCTCTATCCCAATGAAAGCCCGGCCGTTCTGGCCAGCATCTCTCTGGCCGTGGTATTTTTCAACTCCCTGTCCGGTACCGAAGCCTATGCCCTGATGGGCCGGGTGGACTTCAAGTCGGGCCTGCTTTTTGCTTCGGCCCTGATCCCCTCGACTGTCCTGGGCACGCTCACCACCCCCTATATCCCCCGAACTCTTTTTGACGGCATCATTGCCGCGCTGATGCTCATCGCCTCTGTGTATCTGCTTTCCAAAGATGATTTTCACCAAAAAGTCTCCGAATGCAGGGCCGCCCATTGCATCCTGCGGCACCTGGTGGAGCGTGACGGCTCGGAGGATACCTATGCTTACAATCCGATCCTGGGCGTGGGGTTAAGCTTTTGCCTGGGGTATCTTTCCGGCTTGGCCGGTGTCGGTGGCGGAATTTTTTACGTGCCGGTTTTCGTCTATGTGCTCAACTTTCCGATTCGCATCGCCACGGCCACATCCCAATTCGCCTTGGCCATCCTGGGGTTGACGGGAACCCTCAGCCATATCGTTTCCGGAACCTTCGCCCATGGCGAGCATCGGACCATTGCCCTGGCTATCGGGGTCGTGCTGGGGGCACAAATCGGTGCTCACCTGTCCCGTGTGATAAAAAGCCGCTTGATCATTCGGTTTTTGGCCCTGGCCTTAGGCCTGGTCGGGGCTCGGCTCGCTTATACGGTAATCGTAAAGGCCCTATTGCATTGACCCTAAAAAATCAAGGCCCTGAAAACCTCATGGGCTTAACGCTTGATGAGCTTACCGCCGTTTTGCGTCATCGCTACGGCAAGGGCCATTTTCATGCCGCCGCCCTGTTTCGGGCGCTTTACGCAAGGCTTGATCCCGATCCGGCATCTTCGGCGCAAATCGTGGCGCGGGCCCTGTCAGGTAAAATTCGCAGGGACTTTATCGTGGTCCCCGGCCAGGTGGTCCACGAGCAGGTGAAAAGCGGTGTGGTCAAATTTATCACCCGGCTTGGCGACGGCCTGCAGGTGGAATCCGTGGTACTTTCCATGCACACCCACAAGACCGTTTGTGTCTCCAGCCAGGTGGGCTGCCGGATGGGCTGCCGATTTTGCGAAACGGCCAAAATGGGCCTGAAGCGAAACCTCACCGCCGCAGAGATCGTGGGCCAGGTCTGGACGGCGCGGCGGCGCTACGGAGCCGATGTGCGAAACGTGGTTTTCATGGGAATGGGAGAGCCGCTGGATAATTACGAAAACGTACTGCAGGCCATACGGATCATCAGCGACCAGCGCGGGTTGGATGTGGCGTTTCGATACATCACCATTTCCACGGCCGGCCAGTTGGAGGGGATCTACCGGCTGGCCCGGGAAAACCTCCCGCGACTGAGGCTTGCCCTTTCACTCAATGCGCCCGATGATACACTTCGTTCGAAGCTGATGCCGATAAACCGAAAAACCGGCATAAAACGTCTGCGCGAGGCCCTGCTGGCCTTTCCCCGATCCGAAACCGCGGCCTTTATGCTGGGCTATGTCCAGCTTCCCGGAATCAACGACGGTCCCCAGCATGTGACCGCCATCGCCCGATTTCTCCGGGGGCTGTCTGCACGAATCAACCTGATACCCTTTAACCCGGGATCGGATTCCCCGTTCCGGCCGCCGGCCGAAGCCGAGATCGCCCGGTTCTGCGAGGATCTCGCGGCCCAGGGGGTCTTTGTCTGCCGCCGATGCACCAAGGGCCGGGATCTGATGGCTGCCTGCGGCCAGCTGGGAAGCTATTGAGGCTGCCAGGCGGCAGGAAAACCCATGCGAAACGAAATGATTTTGAACTGGCCGATGAACAAACGAACATGATCCGCGTCGATACCCCGAACCTGCAAAACGCCTTGGTAAGATGGTACGGGAAAAACTGCCGGGACCTGCCTTGGAGACATACCCGGGATCCTTACCGGATCTGGGTCTCAGAGGTGATGCTGCAGCAAACCCAGGTCAAGACCGGTGTTGGGTACTACAGGCGGTTTATCCAGCGTTTTCCCGATATCGGCACTCTGGCGGCGGCCGATATCGCTGAAGTGCTGAAACGATGGGAAGGGTTGGGCTACTACGCTCGGGCAAAGAACCTGCACAAGGCCGCCGGTATCGTGATGCAAACGCATCAGGGCAGGGTACCCGGGACGTTTGAAGCCTTCCGGGCGCTTCCCGGCGTGGGGGACTATATTGCCGCCGCCGTTCAAAGCATCGCCTTTGGCCACCCCCTGGCGGTGGTCGACGGCAACGTCAAGCGGGTGCTGGCCAGGCTGTTTGGTATCGAAACCCCGGTCAACCACAGCCGCGCCCACGCCGTTTTTTCAGATATCGCCCAGCAGCTGATCGATGTCAGGCAACCGGCGACGTTTAACCAGGCGGTCATGGAACTCGGGGCCCTGGTCTGCAGGCCCAGAAACCCGC
>JBJKSK010000071.1:0-2931 GCA_046704125.1 Desulfobacterales bacterium
AAATAGGCTGAAGGCTCCAGGGGGCCTTCCTCAACGGTGCGGATGAGCTGGACCTTTCCACTCGGGGAGGCGCCTTCGAAAAAAAGCTGTTTGGAGACGGGGCAGGTGTTCATGCACAGCCCGCACCGGATACAACTGTAGACCTGTTCCTTGAGTGGTCCGGAGATCATGATTTCCAATCCAGAAAGCTTCCCGGATTCAATAGGCCTCGGGGGTCAAAGGCCTGTTTGACGGCGCGCATCATCTTCATGCTGGTTTCACTCAGCTGCCGGGGCAGATACTTGGCTTTGGTGATACCGATGCCGTGTTCACCGGAAAGCGTGCCGCCCACCGAAAGCGCATAATCCACGATTTCATCCATGCTTTTTTCCACCCTTTCCATCTCCTGGCTGTCGCGCTGATCGCAAAGAATCAGGGGATGCAGGTTTCCGTCTCCCGCATGGGCGAGCACGGCGACCTGAACGCGGTTGCGGGCGCAGATTTCGATGACCTTTTTAATGGCGGCGGTCAGGAAGCTGACAGGCACGGTGGCATCTTCAATCATGCACGACGGGCGCATCCGGGCAACGGCGCCGAAAGCCGCCCGGCGGGCGACCCAGAGTTGTTCGTTTTCCTTTTCCGATGCGGCGATTCGCACCTCGCGCGCGCCCTGCGCCCTGCAGAACTCGGCCACCCGTGCCGCCTGCCGCTTCACCGTCTCGGCGTCCCCGTCCACGTCAATGAGCAGCATGGCCTCTGCATCCAGCGGCAGTCCCAATTGGGCAAAATCTTCCAGCGCCTTCATGATCTTGTTGTCCATGAGCTCCAGAGTGGCCGGGACGATTCCGGCCTCGATGATCCGGGACACCGTGTCTCCGGCGGCATCGATACGGTCGTAAACGGCCTGCAGGGTGGGCTTGGTCTGGGGCTTGGGAATTAGCCGGACATTGATTTTGGTCACGAGAGCCAAGGTGCCCTCGGATCCGCAAATGAGCCGGGTCAGGTCGTATCCCGTGACGTCTTTGGCCGTTATGGTTCCTGTCACCATCACCTCACCGGAGGGCAAAACGATTTCAAGCCCCAGCAGATAGTCGCGGGTGACTCCATATTTGACTCCCCTCATCCCTCCGGAATTCATGGCGACCGATCCCCCCATGGTGGCAACCGTCAAGCTGCCCGGATCCGGCGGGTAGAAAAGACCTGCCTGCTCCACGGCTTTCTGGAGGTCGGAAATGACCACGCCCGGCTCCACCGTGGCGTATCGATTCGCCTGGTTGATCTCCAGGATCCGGTTCATCATGGAAAAGCACACGACGATTCCGCCCTGCTTGGCCAGGGCTTCGGCCCCCAGACCGGAACCGGCGCCCCTCGGGGTTACGAAAAGATTGTGGCTTGAAGCCACTTTCATAACGGCGGCGGTTTCCTGCGTCGACTTTGGAAAGACGACCACCTCCGGGAGAAATTCATAGATGCAGGCATCGTAGCCGTATGTCAGCAGATCTTCCTTCGATGTCTTGCATCGCTGCGGCCCCACGATGGCCGAGAGCTCATCCAGAATTTCTTTTCTCAGCATAGTCCATGCTTTCTTTCTTCATATATCAACGTCATGCTAGCCATTTTTTCAATTCGGGAACCGTGTTCTGGGGGCTGATGTTGTAGCCTGTGGCGGCGATGTTACCTGATTCATCGATTAAAAACGCCGAGCGCACGATACCCATGTATGCCTTGCCGTACATCTGTTTTTCGCCCCACACGCCGTAAGCTTCGGCGATGCGATGGTTCTCGTCGCTGAGAAGCGCAAACCCCAACTCGTGTTTATCGTCGAATTTTTTCTGGTCGGCAATCTTGTCCGGGCTGATGCCGATCACGGCCACGCCAGCTGCCGTCAGTTCCGGCAGTGCGTCCCGCACCGCCTGCGCCTGGCTGGTTCAGCCGGAAGTGTCGGCCTTGGGGTAGAAAAAGATAAACAGCTTCCGTCCTTTGAAATCGGCCAGATGGAAGGTATGTCCGTTTTGATCCTTTGCGCTAAATACCGGTGCCGCTTTTCCGGTCTGAAGTGGATTCATGATCGCTCCTTTTTACTGCATAGGCCAGGGCCGAAGGATAGGAATTTCTGACAAAAATTGTTTGCACTGTCAAAAAGAGGTATTATTGGGACTGTGATTTCAACCGTGAAATCCGACTACCTCCCTAATGGTGTTTTTCAAAATTCAGATCGAATGCGGAAGGATTAGACCATAAAGCATCAATAGTAAAGAAGAAATAATTTACCGAATATATGGGAAATGGTTTTCACATGTAAGGATAAAATGTAACAGAAAGATCATCTCATATCCGGTCATTCGGAAAACCGGAACAAGGTTCCGGGCCAAGGCGCTGCTCTCCCTGCCAAAAAAATAATAAAAAACTCTAGAGATCTCTCTTGCCGGAAATTTTATCATAAAATACTAAAATTTAATAAAAAAACATGACTTTTCAGAACCCTCTGGCGTCTCTGCGCCTCTGCGAGAAACGCTTTTTCTTTTTCGATGGCATCGTTATTGCTTTTACTGTTGGCACCAACACGAAATTCGAAACGGTGGTGCGCTGCTATGGCAGAACTGGGGTCTTCAAAAAAGGTGGTAATTCTCGAAACAGATCGGGATCTGCGGGATCAGCTTCGGTGGCAGTTGCGCCGTAGCGGCTTCCTGGTATTTTGTTTCGAGAAGGAAACGACGTGCCTGGACAACCTGGAGGCCATAGTACCGGAGTTGATGCTTATCGGGGCTTTGCCCGTGGATCGCGTGTTTCGTTTGATCTATGCCGCCCGTAGGATTTTGGGGAAAGCAGTCATCCTGATACGCCCGTTGACTTCAGGGTTGGCCGAGATTGTAGGAATCCATGGGTTCGAACGGGTGCGGGTCATGGATTCCGAACAGAATCTGGTATCAGCGGTCTTTGATGCCATCACCG
>JBJKSK010000072.1:0-5428 GCA_046704125.1 Desulfobacterales bacterium
GCACCGGTTTGCGCCGGCTGCTGCTGGGCTCGGTGACCGAACGGCTGATGCGCGCGCTGCACTGCCCCCTGATGGTGCTGCGCGGTCCCCAGGCTGCCGGTGAGACTCGGTTTTCAGCCTCCGTGCAGTTTCAAAAAATCATGATCGGCTGCGACTTCTCAACGGATTCCAAGCTGGCTTTCGACTATGGAATCAGCCTGGCCCAGGAATTCCAATCGGAAGTTCATCTGGTCCACATCATGGAGCCGCCCGTTTACATCGAATGGGAGCGTCCCCGGAGCACACCGGACGAGGCGCTTCGCAAAGAGATAAAAAACAAGCTTTCCGCCCGCCTGACGGCCATGGTCGCCGAAGATGCGTACAACTGGTGCACGCCCAAGGTGACGGTGCTCGAGGGCAGCCCCGATGACGGGCTGACCCGCTACGCGCTGGAAAACGGAATTGATCTGATCGTCCTGGGCCTGCGAGGCCGGAGCCTGGTGGAGGAACTGCTCATCGGATCCACCACCGACCGGGTGGTACGCCGCGCGCCGTGTCCGGTCATGTCGGTATGCACCGGCGTCAAAAAACATGATGGCTGATTTTGCCTAAACCCTTTTTCCCGCTCAAAACCGGAGTCGCCTGGAAACCAAATGCGTAACCTTTTGTATCAACTGGTAATTCGAAACGTCACCCACCGCTGTTATGAGAACTGTTTAGGCCGTATTTCAGACAATACCGAAATTCTGGATGTGGGCATCGGAAACGGCGCCATGCTTAGGCGGTTTCATAAGACGATCCGAGACAGAGGGCTTCGGATCACCGGCATCGACATCAACCGATGCTACCTGGATCACTGCGGCTCCCTGATCCGATCATTCGGGCTGGAAAACCGGGTTTCCATTCACCATGTCCCGGTCGAGCAATACCGGCCGCCACGGGACAACAGCTTCGATGTGATCTTGTTTACCATGAGCTTCATGCTCTTTGCCCACCAGCCCATGGTGCTCGATCGGATCAGAAATTGGGTGAAACCAGACGGGCGCGTGATGTTTTTCCAGACCATGTTTCGGGATCGAAACAGGTGGCTTGAATTCATCAAGCCGAAGTTAAAATACCTCACCACCGTGGATTTTGGCGCCGTGACCTATGACCAGGCGTTTTTCTCCCTGCTGGAGAAAAAACAATTCACCGTTTTGGAAAATCATCTCGTTGACCGAAAATGGTACAAGGGAGACTACCGGCTGATCACCGCCGCCGTTAACGGCCGGTGACAGCCGGCTGGGCCTCGGGAAAGCCCGCAGCGAAGCCATCATCGCCCTGGTCACAGAGGCATCGGATCAGATGATTCTTTTCGGCAAGGGGCAGTTTTTTGATCTGATGCTCCCGCTTGGCCGCCGCCGATCGCGTGGGCTGAACCTCGAAAAAAACCAGTTGCACCGGACGGCGGCAGCGGGTGTATTTCGCCCCGTTTCTGCCCGTGTTATGCTCAGCCAGACGCTTTGCCGGATCCTTGGCGATTCCCGTGTAAAGCGTATTGTCGCGGCAGCGAACCATATAGGTGTACCAGCAGGAGGCATCTGATTCAGGCATTTTCCGGTCCGCCATGGCTCATTCTCGCCTCATCATTTCCCGTTTTCCATTCGCCATTTCCCCCCCCTCCTCTACCACAACCCCGATGTTCCGGAAACCGCTTTCTATCTTCCGGTCATTTTCCGGGAGCAGAATTGATCTTGACATCCCGATTTTTTCCTAGTTTTATGATATGAAATTCTGGAACCTCATTAAAGAATATCACCCCATCTGCCGCCTTTTTGATTCGCCGGGCCTTAAGGGCCGAGGCCCGATGATCCGCCCGGCGTGTTTCCGGCTTTGGTAGAATCCACGACAACCTTTTTTCCGGGGTTTTAATGATCAACTTACGCCAGCACATGTATTTTATGGGGATCTATCTGTGCATCGTGGCGGTGGTATGCACGCTGCTGTATGCCCCGCTGAAAACGGCTTTCATGGCCAATTGGGGATTTAATCTGATGATCCTGGTGGCCCTGGCCGTGGGTATCGGCATCAATATGGACCAGGTTATCCGGCTGGAACCGGAGCTAAACTGGATCAAGATCTTCCGAACCGGAGAAATCGGTCTCTCGGTCACTGAACCGACCCGGCTGATGACGCCGCTGGCCAAACACCTCGAGGGTCTGCACCGGGACCGGTTCACCCTATCGGCCTTTTCCCTGCGCACGGTTCTCGACGGCATCCGGGGCCGGCTGGATGAATCCCGCGAAATATCGCACTACATGATCGGGTTGTTGGTGTTTCTGGGACTGCTGGGCACGTTCTGGGGGCTGATGAGCACCATTTCCTCCGTACGCGAGGTCATCGGCGCCCTGCATGTGGGCGGCAGCGATTTTTCCGGAGTGTTCCAGACCCTGAAAAACGGTCTGGAAAAGCCTCTGAGCGGAATGGGCACGGCCTTCAGTTCGTCTCTTTTCGGCCTTGGCGGATCCTTGATCCTGGGTTTTCTGGATATCCAGGCCGGACACGCCCAGAACCGCTTTTTCAATGACCTGGAAGAATGGCTCTCCGGAGTCACCCGGTTTATCGATAAAACCGACGGCACCGCCCCTGAGCGGCAGGCTTCCGGCGGCATGGATATCGTGCAACAGCGCTTGGAACTGATGATTTTGGAAATGCGCGCCCAAACCCGGGCTATCGGCGATCTGAAGCGATCCCTGGCCGCCGGGCGGCCCTCCGAGCCAACCGAACCAACTGGTTAAACCAAACGCAGATGTCTCTTGGCGCCAAACGCAAAATTCGGGGATTCAATATCTGGCCAGGCTACGTGGATGTACTTTCGTCGCTGCTCATGGTCCTGATCTTTGTATTGATGATCTTTACCATCGCTCAGTTTCTTCTCACCCAGACCCTTTCCGGCCAGGACAGCGAACTGGTATCGCTGCACAACAAGGTGGCCGAACTGACCAAAATGTTGGGTTTAGCCCAGGGGAAAAACGCCCAATTAAACGCCAGCATCACGGAATTGACCCTCATGGTGACAAACCTGACGGAAACACGCCAGACGTTGCGCCGCCAGGTTGAAACGCTGACCCAGCATTCTGAAATCGATCGCGATACGCTCAAGAAGCAGCTGCTGACCATGGCCAGCCTGCAGGAAGACATCTCTGCCCTGCGCCAGGTTCGCGAGCAGTTGGAAGCCAAGGTCGGAAGCCTGGCCGCGGCGCTGCAGTCCAGCCAAACAGAAGCAGGAGCGCTCCGGGACCGGTCCAAAGCCCTGGAAGCGAAGTTGGCCAAGGAGGCGGAGCGCACCCTGCTGGCTCAAAAAACCATCGAAAGCAAGCAGATCCGCATCCAAGCCCTCGTCGCGCTGGTGGGAAACCAGCAGCAGGCCATAGAGCACGAGCAAACGCTTTCGGCCAGCGCCAGGGCCGAAGTGGCCCTTTTAAATCAGCAGCTTACCGCCATGAGAAGTCAACTGGAGGAAATCGGCCGCGCGCTGGACGTGGCGGAGAATTTGCCGGCCGGCACAACCCAGATCAAGGACCTGGGAAAACGCCTGAATATCGTGCTGGCCCGGCGGGTGAACAAGCTGGAAAAATACCGGTCCGAATTTTTCGGGCGGCTGCGCGAGGTGCTGGGCGACAACCCGTTAGTGCAGATCAGGGGAGACCGGTTTGTCTTTCAGGCGGAACTGCTTTTCGCCTCGGGTTCGGCGGATCTCGGACAGGCCGGAAAGCAGAAGCTGATCCAACTGGCCACGGTTTTCAAGGAAATCGCCGGGAAGATCCCCAAGGGTCTGAACTGGATTTTGCGAATCGATGGCCACACCGACCGGTTGCCGATCCACAATTCCCGATTCGCTTCCAACTGGGAGCTGTCTACGGCCCGGGCGGTTTCCGTGGTCCGGTTTTTAGCCAAGCAGGGGATTCCCGAAAACCGGATGGCCGCCACAGGCTTTAGCAAGTTTCATCCCCTGGACCCCGCCCATACCCCCGAGGCCTACCGCCAGAACCGGCGCATCGAGATCATGTTGACCTCCCGTTGAACGTCGCTGCCAAAAAAAAGGGCGTCTTTCCCGATTTTGGAAAGACGCCCTTTAAAACGGATGGTGGGGGTTAGACCACGGTGACGTTCACCGCAGAAAGCCCCTTCGGGCCCTGCTGAATGTCGAAGGTGACATGGTCACCCTCATTGAGGGTCTTGAACCCGGCAGCATTGATCCCGGAGTGATGAACAAAGACATCCGGACCGTCTTCCTGCTCGATGAAACCGAAACCCTTGCTGCTGTTAAACCACTTTACAACGCCGTTGGCCATGTGACTTCCTCCTTTCCAAAAAATTCTCTTAGTTCCAGCTTCAGGGAGTCACATCGGCAAATGTTTTTTTCCCTTAAGACGAAACCGGCCATCCAATTAAACGAGGCCTTTTTTGACGATAAAAATTATAACATGGTTTTTAAAGAAATCAATTTAATTTTTTTGACAAGAACGCTTCAGACACCGCATAAGGTGCGGCCGCGGCTTTGGTTTCATCACCGCAAGCACGGCGGCGGTTGAAACGACCCTACTTGATGACAACGGGAATCTTGCCCGCAAGAGCCGCCTTAAACGTCTGGGCATCCGAACCGCTTCCCACCACCGAACCGTAATGCATGGGAATGGCCAGTTTGGGACCGATGGCCTCGGCGGCGCGAACCGCCTCATCGGCCGTCATCACGTAGGTGCCTGAAACCGGAAGCAGGGCGATATCCACATGCAGCTCCTTCATCTCCGGAATGTGATCGGTGTCTCCCGCGTGATAGAGGCGAATGCCGCCAACTTCCACGATAAACCCCAACCACCCGTTTGAGCGGGGATGAAAATTTTTGTCCAGGTTATACGCCGGCACGGCCTCTACCTGGATACCGTCGATAACCACGGTATCTCCCGGTGCAACAACCCGGATGTCGCCGCTGAGTTTTTTGGCCGAATCCTTTGCCGTGATGATAACCGTCTGCGGCCCCTGGATTTTAGCCACATCGTCGGGCGAGCAGTGGTCGAAATGCTCGTGGGTGATCAAAATCAGGTCGGCCGTCGGCCCGCCGGGGATCTGGTAGGGATCGATATAGATGTTTTTGCCCGCCTCGATGCGAAACGCGTCGTGGCCAAGCCAGTGAATGTTTTCAACGAATGTCTCGATCATGATCCTTGCCTCCCTTTTCGTAAAAATGTCATCTAGTTGAAACCAGATGCACCGGAAAAACGGACATGGCAGGCGGCGATGTGCCCCTACTGGGGTTTACGCGGCATGTAGTCTTTGAATCTGGCCATGACCCGGCGCATCTCGTCGTCGGAAAGCACCCGGGGGTTGCCCACAGCCCTGGCCTGCCAGTAAATCCGGGCGGCAAACTCGATCTGCTCGGCTACGGCAAAAGCCCGGGGCAAGTCAGTGC
>JBJKSK010000073.1:0-3367 GCA_046704125.1 Desulfobacterales bacterium
GTTCCGACCTTCTACTTTCTCATTGCGGCCCTTAAATCGGACTGGGTGCTCATCACAGTCGTTTTTCTAATTCTCGTTACCCTTTTACTCATGGTGATTGCTACCGTCGCGGGTTCGCCGGGTTTAGAGAAGTTTGCCGGTTGGCTAACGATTATTTTTGCCATAGGAGCCTGGTATCACGCGGCAGCGCAATTGATTGCCGCTGCATGGGGAAGAGAAGTTCTTCCCCTCGGGCGGATCAGCAAATAGGACCTGTTGGAGTTTGGCGATCTGGCCGTTACCGATGCAAAATCGGTAACGGCCAGATCCGATCTGTGCCTTACCCTTGGAATCCTGTCAAAAAAACAAGAATTCTATCCACGAATTTTTGCCAAAGATCTTTTCTTACAGCCTAAAGTCTACAGGCTAAAGCCTCGCGGGCATAGCCCGAGGGCAAGCTACTTTACCGTAGTATCCACCGTCTGGTTGACCGACAACATCGCCCTGACATCTTCAGGTATTCTCTGCGCCACCATTTTCTCAGGGGAAAGCGGATCCGAGTAACCCCAAACCCTGACTTCATTGCCGAGGGCAACCGGATCTGAATCGCATCCCCGCCTGAATGCATGCGCCACGACAAAAGAGGTATTTCCGAATTTTTCCACTCGTGAGGTCAGTTCTGCGATATCGCCGAAGTACAGGGGCCTTTTAAACGCCATTTTACTGGCCACCAGGGGAAATCCTTTGAAAAGCCTGTCTTCGCGAATCTTGGCCGGCAAATCAAATCCGGCGGCCTGAAGCATTGAGTGGGTTCCGCCGTCCATCCAGATGTAATAGTGCGGATTAAAGATAATACCGGCCGCATCACAATGCGCCCATTCGACACGAATCCTTTGAATTGCAGTAAACATTGATGTATCTGCCGTTTCAGCACAAACCCACGTGGTCAGGGATAAAGGGCCGGAATAAATCCAACCGGATCTTGGCGCGGTAACAAGCCCAGGTACTGTTTTAGCGTCCGGCCGGCAACGCCATGGGCTTAAAAGAGATCAAAAATGCGCGCTTATTTCACCTTCAAGACAATGGCAGCCCCGGTATCACCAGCTGCGCAACCTGTGAAGAGGACATACCCACCGCCCCTGATGACGCACTCTTCAATCGCTTCGATGATGGATCTTCCGGCCGTAGGGGCCTGAGGATGGCCAAAAACCAGTGAGCTTCCATAATTATTGAAGCTGTTTACATCAAGATCCATCTCTTTGGCCATGTAGATGTCATTGGCTGCAAATGGATTATGAGTTTTAATGACGGATATGTCGCTTACTTTCAGACCCGCTTTATCCAGGGCCATTTGGGCTGCCGGTACGGGGGCTTTGGCCATATGGGCTTTCTCCACCCTTGAATAACCATAGGACACTATCTGGATTTCAATATTTGGATCGCTGCTTAATTCTTTGGCGTTGCCCTGGGTGGTGACGATCAATCCGCAGTTGCCATCCGCCGGGTGAGTCTGGGCACCGAATGTATGCGCTCCATTAGGTATAACCGGCCTTAATCGCGCCAGGCCATCCGCCGTGGTTTCCGTGATACCTTCATCGGCTTCAATTACCAGGGTCTTTTTCTTGCTTAGTTGAACTTCCACGGGGAACATGTAACGTTTCTGAAATGCTCTGCCGTCGGCCAATGCATCGGTGAACTGCTGATATCGGCGTAATGCCACCTGGTCACACTCTTCCCGGGTCACTCCAGTTAGGGAGACAACATTCTCGGCGGTCTGAATCATTGACGTACCGCCCCAGGGGTCATAATTAAAATGTTCCATCATCCAATTTTCAGAAATCACCTCGCCTCCCGGCCCCTTCGGATTCGGCCAGATGGTATGCGGGCCGTTTGAACAGCGATCGGTGAACAACGTAAGCGCATTTTTACAAAAACCCGTTTCAATGCCCATGGCGGCCTGAAAAATACCGACCGTGGATGTGGAGCAGGCCTGACTGACCATTAACCCGGGGATATTATCGGCACCCATCAAAGCGGCAGCCCAGGGACCCCCATAAAATATCTTAGGCTGTCCGATCGTAACTCCCAGGACAAGGTAGTCGAACATTTTTGCCGCCCATTGTCTTGAGGCCAGCCAGCGCTTGGCCGTGTTTGATCCGAGGACGATGGAATTTTCATTCGCCATGCTGCTTTGCCAACGGGAAAAGGGGGAGCTGTAATACCCATGATAAGGGATAAATGCTTTGCTTAACATAGTGTTATCTTTCCTTTTTAAAATTTAGGTACAGTTTCGGCCACTTGCGTGACAAGCCGTCTAAAATCGCCCCTAGTTCAAAAGGTTCTTGCGGCATACCACCGTATTGAATTTCCGCAGTTCATCGCAACGTGCTACCTGCCCTGATACCGGACAGGCTGACCGCCAACCGACGAAAGACCGGCGAGGGCATCTTCGGTGGAAAACATATAGTGAAGCTCGCCAAGTTCTAGGTCTATCGCTTCTGGTATCGTCACTTTCTGCTGAGCATCGATCAGTTCGTTGGCTTTCAACAAAGCCAACGGGGCTTTCCGGGAGATGATTTTCAGCGTCTTTTCCGCCAGGTCATCGGAAACCCCTACCGGTTTTAAGCCAGCCAGAAGGGCCTTGACATTTTCCGGCGAACAGACTTTTGCCCATGGTGCAAACCGTTCCGGGATTTTCCTGGACCTGTATTTATCGGGCATGGGGCTGCTACAAGTTTCCAGAATGGCCTTTTCAAGGTCCTGTAGATTCACCACTTTTAATGCGATGCCAAGGTCATAGGCGTCCTGGGCGCTAATCGCCCTGCCGGTGAAAACGTAATACTTGGCCAGCTGCGTTCCAATCTGGCGGGCCATCCGCAGCATGCCGCCAAGACCGGGGTAAATACCGATTCCGGTTTCCGGAAACCCCATCGAACCTGCTGAAGTCGCCACAATCGCCTGGCAAGCCAAAGCCAGTTCACTGCCACCTCCCAGAGACAGTCCATCGAGAACGGCGATGGTCCGCTTGGCTGAATTTTCGATGCGAAGCAAAAGTTCATGCCCGCCCCTGGTAAATGCGACGGTATCGCCGATGCGATCATTCTTGATTTTTTGGATGAAATAGCGAATATCCGCTCCCGCCACGAAGGCCTTGCCCGCCCCCTGAATGACGATACCCTTGACATCCGGATTGCTTTCCGCCTCTGAAAACCTTTCCGCAAGCTGCCGAACAACGGCTTCATTCAGGGCGTTCATCGCCTCCGGGCGGTTGATGGTGATATAGGCAACCTGGTTTCTGGCCTTCATTTCAACCCAGTTGAACTCGAACGGTTTACCGGTCTGTTTGTGTTTTTTCAAAATTTCAGGGAACGCGAAATCCGCATATTTC
>JBJKSK010000074.1:0-13693 GCA_046704125.1 Desulfobacterales bacterium
GCTCTACGATACACTGGCTTTGGTGGAGCGGCAGATGATCGAGCGCGCCCTTCGGATTTCCAACAACGTTCAAAGCCATGCCGCCGATTTGCTGGGCATCGGCAAGAGCGGGTTGAATCAAAAGATCAAGAAATACGGCATCGAGGTCCTCGGCCGGGAGTGAGACTACCCGGTAATTCGGGCCTGGGCCATTTGCACATACATCGAGTTTGGATAATCGGAAACGATTTTTTTAAAGGCCTGGATGCTTCTGGTCTTGTCTCCCATCTTGGCATAGATCTGGCCCAGATTAAACAGAGCCTGGTCCGGCATCACGGCATCGGGGGCGGCGGCCGCCTTACGGAAAAAACCGGCAGCGGTCTTGAAATCTTTTTTTGCCTGGTAGGCATAGCCCAGACTGGTATCGATCAACGGCTGGTATAACGGGTTGTTCTGGAATTCTTTGGATGCCTGGGTATACAAGGCGATGGCTCGATCAACATCTCCGCCTTTGAAGCAGATGCCCGCATAAACCATTCGACCGACTTTTGCCGCGGTGTCTTTCGAATAATCTTTTAACAGGGTGTCAAAGTCCTCGGCCACACTGTGAAGCGCCTGGGCGGCGCCCTTGGCGGCTAGGGTTTGCTGGTATAGGGCCATGTCACGATCCAGCAGGGTGAAGGCCCTGTTTTCCGAGCGTTGCGAAAAAAACTGGATCCCGGCAAGGAGCAAAGCGACGGAAAAAATGACCGAAACACCAGTAATGACCAGGGTCTGGTGCTTTTTGGCCCACTCCATGGCATGGGACGACCAGGTGAGAAACTCGTCTGGTTCCTTGAGAAGCTGCTTGCGGGTAACCTTTTTCTTGGCCATGGGGCGCCACGTATCCTTTCACTTGAAATTGAGCTGCCAGAAATCAACCGGATTAATGGTGGTTGCTGGTTTTGCCAAAAATAAAGCCGTGCTTCCTTAACGGAATCGGGTCGAGATTTCAAGCCCCCCCTGTTTTATTCGAACAAAAACACCCTCCGGGGCCGATCCAGGCGATGGAGTCCCGCCCCGCGGGCGGCACGACGAGCCGCCTCGTATTCTTTCCCGGTGATCCGGCGCTCCAGGCCCGGAATCCCTTGAACCTGTCCGCAGGGCCGATACTGGGCCATGACGTTGACGTAGGTTTCCAAGGACAGCGCGCTGGCAATAAAGGCCATCACTTCGGCGGTGCCGGCCATCCCCAGAGGCAGCACGAGGTGGCGTACCAACACGCCGCGAAGCGCAATGCCGTCTTTATCTGTCTTCAGATCGCCGACTTGTCGGTGCATCTCCACCAGCGCATTTCGGGCGATCTCCGGGTAATCCGGGGCGCCGCAGGCCATCTGGGCCACCTGAGGATCCCAGAATTTGAAATCGGGCATGTAAATATCCACCACGCCGTCTAACAGCCGCAAGGTGGACACGGATTCGTAGCCACCGGTGTTGTAGACGATGGGAAGACTCAGGCCCTGATCCGCCGCTATGGCCACCGCCGACAGGATCTGGGGCACAACGTGGGTTGGGGTGACCAGGTTGAGGTTATGGCAGCCGGCGTGCTGGAGCCCGAGCATCATCGCCGCCAGTGTTGCTTCGGACACCGGTTGGCCGCAGCCCTGATGACTGATGTCCCAGTTCTGGCAAAAGCAACAGGTGAGGCTGCAGTGGGTGAAAAAGATCGTGCCTGAGCCGTTTTTGCCCACCAGGACCTCCTCTTCACCGAAGTGGGCATCCGCGCCCGCCACCCACGCCTGGGTGCCCGTACGGCAGATCCCGGTTTTTCCGCTGGTACGATCTACGCGACAGCGTCTGGGACACAGGGTGCAGGCCTTTAGCATCGCTTGCGCCACGCGCCGTTTTTTTTCAAGCGCCGCGCGGCCGGTTCGAACATAGACGGGCTCAAAAGACATCATCTTTTCCGGGGGCAAAACTTTTTCTGTGGCCAAGCCTCAGAGCAGGAAAACGGTTTTTAAGGTTTTAGTGCCTTGCTCCTGGAACTCTGCCCAAAAAACAGGAAACCGTTCCAGAGACTTCACCCATGATTTCCTTCTTACAGCCCGCAGCCTTTCGGGCATAGCGCGCCTTAGCAGCCTACGGCCTTTTTCCCTGCGCGGTTGTCTCAGCTTGTTTCACGAGCTGTGGCCGGACAACAACCTTTTCGGCCAGTCCCCGCCCGAGGCTGTAACGTTTGAAATCCAGCGCGACGACCAGCTGGCCTTGCCCGTTGTTGGTGATGACCTCGATGGTATCGCCGACGCGAAGCCCCATGGACATCAAACGCATACGCGAGCCGATACCGCCGGAAAGGTCTTCGATGACCAGCCTCTCACCGGGCCGCGCGCTGGCCAGGTTGATAACCAAAACCCGTTCCTTCTGGCATTGAGCGCAGATTCCGTAAATTTCCATGCGGTGCTGGAGCATGTGAAACCCATGGGCCGCGGCGATTTCGGCCTGCAGCCGCTCGAGCACGGGGTTTTCAAATTCCACGATCTGCCGGCACTTGGTGCAGACCATGTGGTCATGATGCTGGCCCAGGTGGCGGTGTTCCCAGCGGATGTTTCCGTTGTCGAATCGATTTTTCTGGGCAAACCCGTAGCGGTCCATGAGCCGGAGCGTGTCTCGGATGAAATCCGTACTCAAGACGCAGCCCGAATCGGCCAGGATGCGGGCCAGTTCCTCGGCGGTGACGTGGCTTTCGGTTTGCAGGAAGGCTTCCAGAACCTTGAAGCGGTCATCGAAGTGATCGATCTGTTCCTGGCGGAACAGCTTTTCGAATTGTTCTTTTTCCTGGTGATGAATTGGTTTCATAAAAATCTTGAAAAATCCGGAAGATCAAACACCTCGGTCTTTACCGGCCGAAAAGCCGGTCAAGGGGCGCACCGGCGCTTGATCGGTTTCTGGCAATCAGGCCACACCGGGAACCTCGTATGTGGTGCACGAGCCCCCGGAGCAGGTCCGGGTCTGGGTCTTGGCCCCGGAACGGGCGGATCCCGCGGCCATGGCATAGTTTGTGGCGCTCATGACCCGTTCAAAGCTTTCCGAACCGCACTGGGGGCAGTGGATCTCGGAGGTGTCGTCGTCCCGGTGAATGACCAGAAGTTCGAAAAAGTGGTTGCATTGATCGCATTTGAATTCAAATATCGGCATGATGACAGGCTCCTTTTCGGTGTTCAATTGGCAATCGGCAAATATATGACAAACCGCGCACCCTGTCCATGGTCATCTTCCAGGCTGATGCTGCCAGCGTGCCGGGAAACGATTTCGTGACAGATATAAAGTCCCAGACCGGTGCCGTGGCCCACCTCCTTGGTCGTGAAAAAAGGCTGAAAGATCCGCGGCCGGATGTCCGGCTGGATCCCCGGGCCGTTGTCCCGGCATTGGAAGACCACCCGGCCCGAATCGACATCGGTGCGGGTGGTCAACCCGATCCGGCCCTTTTCGCCCATGGCGGCGGTGGCCTGGATGGCGTTTTTGACGATGTTGACCACGACCTGGCCCAGTTGGGCGAAATTGCCGGAAACCGGAGCCAGCCCAGGTTCCAGGTCCGTTTCGATGGCAATACCCGATGTTCCATATTGGTTATGCAGCACCCGCAGCGCATCGTGGATTGTCGTGTTGATATTTACCCTTTCGGCAAAAGACGCCGTCTGCCGGGACAGCCCCAGCAGACTGGAAACGATGTCCTTGGCCCGGCCCAGTTCGCTGTTGGCAAACCGGAGGTCCGCCACCAGGGCCTCGTCCGGAGGTTTTCCGCCGTCCCACTGGTCCAGGTCTTCGATGGTGGCCTGCACCAGGCTGGTGGCACTGGTTAGCGGATTGTTGATCTCGTGGGCCACGCCGGCCACCAATTGGCCGATAGCGGCCAGGGATTCGGACCGGACCAGCTGCCGCTGAGTCCGCTCTTTGGCCTCTAGTGCGGCCTCCAGCTCCCGGGTTCGCTTCCGGACCCGGTCTTCCAGGCTTCGATTCAGGGCATCGATGCGCTGGTAGCTTCGGGCGTTTTCCACCGCCAAAGCCCCCTGACTGCTCAGGGCTTCAAGAAGGTCGATGTCCTCTGCGGTCAGGGCTTCCCCGGAAGCCTTGGGGCCAAGCACCAAAAAACCGTTTAGCCGATGTTCCACGACCATGGGAAGCACGACGTCGGCCTTCAATCGGGTCAGGGTGGTTATCACAGCCCGGGTGGCCGGGCCACGGGAGCCTTCGGACAACGTTTCCCGGCGAAGCGGCCGGCGGCCGGCGGCCAGGATTTCCACCAGGGGATCCCGGGCGGGGATCACTACGTCGGGGGTGGTCAAGCCGCTATTGAAGCAGGCAAATCCCTCGCCGTCTTCTGGCAGAAAGAGATCGCAGTGGGACACCGATAAAGATTCGGTGACCGTTTTGGTCAAATGGGCTCCGATGGCTTGAAGATCAAGCACGGACACGATCAGACGGCTCAGGTGGTTGAGGACTTTTCGATAGGCGCCTTGCTGGCGGGCAAAGACGTGATCGATGCTTTTTTGAACCGATGATTTCAGAGGGCCAAAGACCACGGTGAGCGCCAGGAAAAACAGGATATGAAACGCAGGGAACCGGACAGATTGAAATTTCTCAACGCATGGTTGGCCACGGTGACAATCAGGGCGTAGAGGGCGGTGAGCAGGACGGTAAGCAAGGAATAAAGCAGGCTTTTTCGGAACAGCAGGCCCAGATCCAGCAGGTCGTGTTTGAATAGCCCGTAGGCGAAGATCCACAGCGGAATGAAGCTGAAATTGCCCGGCGGATAGATGGGGCATCCCATGACCACGATGGCGTTTAGCCCGTTTAGCAGCCCCAGGAGGAAAAATCCGGCCAGAAGATATCGCAGCCGGTTTCTTCGGAGTCCCCCGGCTTTTCGAATCGCCAAAAACAGCAGGCGCAATACATAGATCAGGCTAAAGCCCACCCCGATGGCAAACAACGGGTAAAGGGGGCCGGCCCGGGGATACCACCCGAAGACGTGATGGCTCACCCCTGCGAAAAAATAGCGGGTGGGCACCAGGCACATCAGCACAAAGGCATAGACGTAGGAAGCCAGAAGGATTGGCCGCTTGTCCGGAACGTCCAGGTACGTGATGAAAAAGTGAATGTACAGCGCTAGCAGGTACACGGTAAACAAATGGTTGATCCGGCTAAAGCGCAGGGCGGTCTCGGGACTGTGAGCCCAGAAGCCCACGAGCATGTCGGCTTCCAGACCGCCGGCCAGAAGGCAGATGATGACAAACAGTCGATTGGTCCGGGTTTTCATTCCGCGGACAACTGCCAGCGCGGCCAGCGCCGTGAAGGTGACCAGGCTGAGTGCGGGCGGAAGGCTGAAAAAAAGTCTCATCGGCTTTTTATCATCTCGCGGGCGTGGTCCAGGGTGGCCTGGGTGATGGTGACGCCGCCGAGCATCCGTGCGATCTCGGCGACCCGCCGATCATCGTCGACCGGTTCGATGGTGGTTTGGGTCCGGCCGCCGGTTACCTGTTTGGCAATGCGTAGATGATGATGGGCAAAGGCGGCGATCTGGGGCAGGTGGGTGATGCAGATCACCTGGTGCCGGCCGGCCAGGGCAGCGAGTTTTTCTCCCACCACCTCGGCGACACTTCCGCCGATACCTGCATCCACTTCGTCAAAGACGATGGTCTGTACCGACTCGTTTTGGGCCAAAATAGCCTTGAGGGCCAGCACCACCCGGGACAGTTCCCCCCCGGAGGCGATGGCGGCCAGAGGCTTTATCGCTTCGCCGGGGTTGGGGGCCATGAGAAAAACGGCCTGATCGATTCCGTACGGCCCGATCTGCCGGCTTTCCGTGGTTAGCCAGGGGCTGCACGGCGGGTCTGCGGGGGTGCTGTTCAAGGCGATGCGAAACTGCGCGTGGGCCATGCTCAGAGAGGCCAGTTCGGCTTCGATTCGACTCGACAGGTCCTCGGCGGCCTGTCGGCGAGCCACGCTGAGGGATTTTGCCTTTTCCACGAGTGTGGCGTGCAGGGTCTGGATTTGCTGCTGTGTCTGGGCGATGGTTTCCGATAGGTCTTCCAAGGCGGCCAATTGCGTTCTGGCCGCCTGCTGATGGGCCAGAACTGCTTCCAGACGGCCGCCGTATTTGCGCTTGAGGCGGAAAAGGGTATCCAGCCGGGCCTCTACGGCTTCCAGACGCGAATTGTCGATTTGAATGTTCGACAGGTAATTTCTCAGCTCCTGGGCAATGTCTTCGATCTGGTAGGCGGCGCCGGACAACTGCTGCACCGGCGCATCCAAGGCCGGGTCGATGCGCTTTGCCTGCTCGAGATCCTTTTGCACGGCGCCCAGGCGTTCGACCACCGATCCCTGGGCGCTGTAAAGTAGCGAGATGGCGTTGTGCACCGATTGGTAGAGGGCTTCGGCGTTTTTCAACAGGCGTTGTTCGTGCTCCAGTTGCTCATCTTCCCCGGGGGTGACGCCGGCATCGGCAATTTCCTTTTCCTGGAAGGCCAGCAACTGGGACTGTTGCGCCTGTTGCTGCTCGGCCGCCAGGTGCGCTTCCAGCGCTGTGATCAGCGGCCGTATTTTCTGGTAGAGGCCATGGGCCGTCTCACGATCCACGCTCAGCCGGGCGCAGGCATCGAGTATTTCCAGGTGGTTTTCTTCTTTGAGCAGCCCCTGGTGGGCGTGTTGCCCCGAAATGCTGGCCAACGGGCCGGTGAGCCGGTTCAAGGCGGTCATGGTGGACAGCTGACCGTTGACATAGACCCGGTGGCGGTCGTTTCGAGCGATGACCCGGCGGATGATCAACCCCTCTTCAGGATCCAGTCCCTGATCAACCATCGCTTTGGCCACATGGCTTTCCGGGATGATGTCAAACATCGCTTCCAGCTGGGCTGACTCGGCTCCGGTACGGATGAGCTGCGATGAGGCGCGGCTTCCCAACAGCAGGTTGACGGCGTTGACGATGATGGATTTGCCGGCGCCGGTCTCTCCGCTGAGAATGGTCAGGCCCCCGGAAAACGGGATGGTCAAATCGTCGATGATGGCAAAATCGCGGATGGAAAGTTCTCTTAGCATAACCGTGTTGTAAGCAATCCGGTGGGCTGGGGTGAATGCAGTCGGTAAAACTAATTTATGCCATAATGGGGCATCTTTGTAAAGGCGGGGATTTTTAGCTCGACCCCGGGGTCCAAACGCACAAAGGCCGCCTGGGTCAAGGCGGCCTTTGCCGGAAGCCACTGTCTGGCGTTTTACTCACACAGCTCGAAAAGTGCCGCCGCGCCCATGCCTCCTCCGATGCACATGGATTCGATGCCGTATTTGACCCCCATGCGTTTCATGTTGGCCAAAAGGGTGGCGCAAAGCTTGGCCCCGGTGCATCCCAGGGGATGGCCCAGGGCAATGGCCCCGCCGTGGGGGTTGACCTTGGCCATGTCGATGCCCAGCTGCTGGATGCAGTAGATGGCCTGAGAGGCAAAGGCCTCGTTGATTTCAAACAACCCGATGTCTTTCAAGTCGACGCCGGCGAGCTTGAGCAGCTTGGGGATGGCGTAGCGGGGCCCCACCCCCATCTCGTCGGCACGACAGCCCACGGTCGTGTAGCACACAAGCTTGGCTATGGGCTTCAGGCCCAGTTTTTTGACCTGGTCGGCGCTCATGATCAGGGTCGCCGCCGCGCCGTCGGTGGTCTGGGACGAGTTGCCCGCCGTGACCGAGCCGTTTGCGGCAAACACCGGCCGCAGCTTGGCAAGTGCTTCCAAGGTGGTGGTGGGCCGGATGCCGTCGTCGGCCTCGATGGTTACGGTTTTTTTGCAGAAGGTGCCATCGGGCTGCTGCTGGAAGGTCGTCGCGGGGGTGGCCACGATTTCCGTGAACAGGCCCTTGCTGTGGGCGGCGCTGGCCTTCATCTGGGACTGATAGGCAAACTCGTCCTGCTGCTGGCGGCTGATGTTGTAGCGCTGAGCCACGTTTTCCGCCGTGATGCCCATGGAGCAGTACAGATCGGCATGCGCCCGGGTATATCCGGGGTGAGGGCGGGGCAGGTTGCCGCCCATGGGCACGTAGGTCATGGATTCGACACCGCCGCCGATGACTGCCTCGGACCAGCCGGACATGACCCGAAGCGAGGCCTGGGCGATGGCCTCCAGGCCCGAAGAGCAGAAGCGGTTGACCGTGGCGCCGGATACCTCGTCGGGGAAACCGGCGATCTGGGTGGCGATCCGGCCGATGTTCAGGCCCTGTTCCGCCTCGGGAAAAGAGCAGCCGATCATCACGTCGTCGATGTCTTTTTTCTCCACATTAGGTGTTTTCGCGACCACGGCATCCAGGATAAAGGAAAGCAGGTCTTCGGGCCGGGTATCCTGAAACCCGCCCTTTGCCCGGCGGCAGCCGGGAGTCCTGATGGAATTTACGATATAGGCGTCTCTCATGGCAATGTCCTCCTTGGCGCTTGGGGCGGATTAATTTCTCAAGGGTTTTCCGGTGGTCAGCATCTGATCGATTCTGGCCAGGGTCTTTTCCTGTTTCAGGAATTCGATAAAGGCGTCGCGTTCAAGCTTGAGGATGGTCGTCTCGTCGACCTCTCCGTTGGTCCGCACATCCCCGCCGCTGATGACAAAGGCGATGCGCCGCGCCAGGAAGGCATCGTAGTCGGAAACGAACTTGGCACTTTGCATGTTGAACAGCTCCCCGTTGATCATCCCCTGGCCGGCTTCGCCAAGGACCTTGATCTTGCGGCAAACCGGCGGGCGATAGCCCTCATCCACCATTTTTAGGACTTCCTTTTTGGCCTCGCCGATGAGGTGGTCGCGGTTAAACACGATCCGGTCGCAGGCGCCCAGAAACCCGTTGGCCCGGGCTTCGGCCGCGGAGCTGGAGACCTTGGCCATGGCGATGTTCATGAAGGCGGGAATAAAAAATTTGGCCAGATCCAGATCGGTGACGGCCTCCGGAATGCTTGAAAGAAGTTTTTTCCACAGGTTGAGACACCCGCCGCCAGCCGGCAGAAGCCCCACGCCGATTTCCACCAGCCCCATGTACAGTTCCGCATGGGCCACGATCCGGTCCGCGGCCAGACAGATTTCACAGCCTCCGCCAAGGGTCATGCCGTAGGGGGCGGCCACCACCGGAAAACTGGCGTAACGCGACTTTAGCATGCCTTCCTGGGCCTTTTTGAGAAAGGCCTCGATATCCTCGAAGCGACCGTCAGCCACCATTGACCTGAGAAATTTCAGGTCAGCCCCCGCCGAAAAGGCCCCGGGCATGCCCCCGGCCTGGTTTCCGATGACCATGCCGAGCCCGTGTGCCTCCACGTGGGCGCCGGCCTCTGCCATGAAATCGATGATCTCGCCGTTTAAGGCGTTCATCTTGGTGTGAAACTCCACGCAGAAGACCCCGTCTCCCAGATCCACCAAGGAGGCCGACTTGCAGCTTTTGACGGTCTTTCCGTCACCCTTTAGGGCGGCCAGCGAGATCACGTTTTTACTCAGCTCGACGGGCTTGTAGGTGGTGGTGGCAAAGTCAAAATACCAGGTCTTTCCCTTTTCGGTCTTGTAAAAGGCGCTGTGGCCGGAAGAAATCATTTTCCTGATGTTTTCCGGCACCACCATGCCGTCTTTTTCCATGCGGGCCACCGATTCGGCCAATCCGATGGCATCCCAGGTTTCAAAGGGTCCCAGGGTGAAATTGTAGCCCCATTTCATGGCGTTGTCGATTTCCACGATGGTGTCGGAGATCTCCGGGATCCGGTTGGCCGAGTAGATCAGTTGGTTGGCCACCGCCTTCCAGGCAAATCGGGCTCCCCGGTCATCCCCGTAGACCACGGCCCGGATCTTTTCCGGCAGGCTCCTGGCCGCTTTGGCCGCCGCCAGGCAGGGAAACTCGACCTTGGTCAAGTCCTCATAGGCCATCGTGGCGGGGTTGAGTACCTTGCGGATTTTTTTCCACTCCGGGCTAAGCTCCGTCTTGTAGAAACCGGCCCGGGTTTTTTTGCCCAGCAGTTTCTTTTCAAGCATGTGGTGGATGAAGTCAGGCATCACGAAACTGTCACGCTGCTCGTCATTGGGGATCAGGTCGAAAGTGTTTTGGGCCACGTGGCCCAGGGTGTCCAGTCCCACCAGGTCGGCGGTTTTGAACATGGCCGTCTTCGGCCGGCCCATCGCCGGGCCAAAGAGGGCGTCGACCTCGGGGATGCTTATCCCGTCTTGCACCATCAGCTGCATGGCCTTGACCATGCCTTGCACGCCGATGCGGTTTCCTACGAAATTGGGTGTATCCTTGGCCCAGACGATGCCTTTTCCCAGGACCCGCTCGCCGAACTCGGCCATAAAAGACAGGATTTCCGGGAGGGTCTTTTCTCCGGGGATGATTTCCAGCAGCTTCATGTAGCGCACCGGGTTGAAAAAGTGGGTGCCGAGAAAATGCCTGCAAAACTCATCGGAAAACCCTTCGGACATGGCCGAAAGAGGGATTCCCGAGGTGTTGGACGACACGATGGCTCCAGGTTTTCGAACCGGTTCGATACGGGAAAAAAGCTGCCTCTTGACCTTGAGATTTTCCACCACCACTTCCACTATCCAGTCGCAGTCGGCAAGCTGTTGGAAGTCATCTTCCAGGTTGCCGATGGTAATCAGGTCCGCATCCTTTTTCTGCATCAACAGCGACGGGGCCGACATCTTCAGGGTGTCCAGACCGGCCTGGACGATCCGGTTTCGCGCCGCCGGGTTCTGCTTTTCTTCATCCTTGAGGTCGAAAGGGACGATGTCCAGGAGAATCGTCCGGAGGCCGGCACTGGCCAGGAGTGCGGCAATGCCGCCACCCATGACGCCGGAACCGATAACCGCTGCCTTCTTGATCTTTCTTGCCATGATACCCTCCTGCAAAGTTGGTTGGCCAGAGTTGAATGAATATTCATTCACTTAACAGAGGCGATAAACCGTTGTCAAGGAAAAATGAGATTCTTTTCATCGTCCTCAAGTTTGGCATAAAAATCTAAAATAACAATATATTAAGTTTCGATTAGCTTTCAATGAAACCGTTTTTATTCATTTTTAGGCCGGCGGAACGCTACATGACGAGGGTGAGTGGCCATTCATTTCTGAAGGCTCGCGGCGGGTTTCAGTTCGCTGGCTGAAACCGTTTTGCGTGTCAAATCAGGTCTTTTCCCGGGCACTGACGCCGCTGGTCCCAGTCTGTTTCGCGTTTTTCTGGCGCTATCGGGCGTTGACATCTAAGGGATTTATGGCGATAGTGAACGCATAGGGATACCGCTCAGTTCGATAGCCTGAGCACCTGATACTATCTACACCCGTATAAGGAGCCTTCATGGCGGCTGAAACCGATATTGTACTGATCTATTTTGAAGAGCAGCCCCTGGTGTTTGCCCGCATCGAGCAGATTCTGGCCGACTCGAAACCGGACTGGTATCATGTGAAGCTGCTCATGCTTCAGGTGCCCCTGCAGGTGGTGACCTGGATCTTGAGAGACGCCTATATTAATGGTGAGTCCTTTACCATGAACGGGAAACGGATGCGGTTGGAGCGCGTGGTCTGTCCCGAGCCGCAGGATCAGCCAGCGGATTCGGAAGTCGAGCTCCCCGAGGAGAAAACCCCTCCGGCTTCAAAGCCGACCAAGGTCATCCCCTTTTCCCACATGAGACGAAAATAGCCGCGGTTCGCATCAGGGCCGCCGGTTTTAACCATGGACAGCAACGGTGAATCCATCGGCACAAATCGTTTTGTCCGCCTCCCGGAGAAGCGACATCCCGGCTTTTTACATGGATTGGTTCATGCAACGGATCCGAGCCGGTGCCTTTTTGCTGACCAATCCGTATAACGCCAAGACCTCTACCTTGCTCGCCACCCCGCAGCGGGTGCATACCATCGTGTTTTGGTCCAAAAATTTCGGGCCCTTTCTCCAGGGCCGCTATGGAGAGGCTCTGGAGGCCATGGGCTTTAACCTGTTTTTCAATTTCACGATCAATTCGACCGACAGGCGTCTGGAACCGTTTGTGCCGCCGCTATCCCAGAGGCTGGATCAGCTCGAAGCGCTCTGCCGCCGGTTCGGCCCCCGAGCGATTTTCTGGCGCTTTGACCCCGTTTGCGTCTATCGCCTCGAAAGCGGTCCAAGACAGACCAACCTGGCCGATTTCGAGGCCATCGCCCGCCGTGCGGCCGCCGCCGGGGTGGGCCGATGCGTGACAAGCTTTATGGATCATTACCCCAAGATTTCCGGGCGACTGCCCCCGGGGATGCGCTTCGAGGAGCCCGACATGGATTGGAAGCTCGATGTGGTCCGCCGGATGCGGCGCCACCTGGTCTTGCTGGGCATGGATCTGCGTCTGTGCTGCGAATCGGATCTCGTCGAGCGCCTTGTCCCCGAAGACGCGATCCGGCCCAGCGCTTGCGTCCCAAACGATTTGTTGATGGAAATTTACGGGGGAACGCTTTCCGTGAAAAAAGACTCCGGCCAGCGGCTCAGCCGGGGATGCGGGTGCCGGGTTTCGGTGGATATCGGCGACTACCGGCGCCATCCCTGTTTCCATAACTGCCTGTTTTGCTATGCCAGCCCCGCCGACCCCGGCCGCCGCCAGACGGTTTTGGCCTTGTCTCCTGCCGGGCCGGCCGAGGCGATGTGTCCATGAAAATCGGTGCCATAGCCCTCGATCAGGATACGGTGCTTGCCCCGCTGGCAGGGATCACCAACCTGGCCTTTCGCCTGCTGGCCAAAACCTATGGGTGCGGGCTGGTCTGTTCGGAGATGATCAGCGCCTGCGGTCTGGTTTACGGATCGGCCAAGACGCGGCAGATGCTCGACAGCGCCCCGGCGGAAAGTCCGCTGTCGGTGCAGATTTTCGGTTCGGATCCGGCCGTTATGGCCGATGCCGCGGCCCAGGTGGCGGCCTCCGGGGCCGATATCGTGGACATCAACTTCGGGTGTTCGGTCAAAAAGATTCTCAAGTCCGGTTCGGGTGCGGCCCTGATGCGGGAACCCAAACGCAGCGCAGCCATCCTAAAGGCCGTGCGCCGCGTCCTGGACATTCCCCTGACCATCAAGATCCGCTCGGGCTGGGAGCCTGACGGGAGCCAGGCGTTTGAAATCGCGGCCATCGCCAAGGACTGCGGGGTGGATGCCATCGCCTTGCATCCGAGAACTGCCACCCAGGGGTTTCGGGGCCACGCGAACTGGGACCTTATTGCCCAACTCAAAAAGCGCGTCACCGTGCCGGTGATTGGAAACGGGGATATCGTCTGCGCGGCAGACGCCCTGGACATGAAAGCCCGGACCGGATGTGACGCCGTGATGATCGGCCGGGCCGCCATCGGCGCCCCCTGGATCTTTTCCCAGATTCTGGCCCTGGATCGATCCGAGCCCATCATGGAGCCGGACATCGATACCCGGCTGGATACCATGGTGCGATATCTGCAAGCTTCGGTGCGCTGCCTCGGGGAGGCCACCGCGTGTCGCATGATGCGAAGCCGGCTGGCCTGGTTTGCCAAGGCAATGGCCTATAGCAGCCACTTTCGGGAATCCGTCAAGCGCATCGAGTCAGAGGCCGAGGCCTTGGCCTGCATCGCATCCTACCGACAAATGTTGCAGGGCCTTTGAATCTTTCACCTACAAGAGGTGCACAGATGAATGGACTGCTGTTTATCGACGATGAGGAGGGGATTTGCCGGGCCATGGTACGCGCGTTGAAAAACGAGCCGTATCAGGTCCACAC
>JBJKSK010000075.1:0-3985 GCA_046704125.1 Desulfobacterales bacterium
ATATGTACATCGAGCTGGTGCCGCCCTTTTCGTTCTCGCCATTAATGTGATTCACATACTTGTCAGGATTCTTGCTGATGCGGTCGCGGGCGATCTTGAGCAAATCCTCTCTTTTTGCAAAGGTCAACGCTTCCGTCGGGCAGGCTTGAACGCATCCGGGAAGTTGTCCCTTGATTATCCTGGGGTAGCACATAGTGCATTTTGTCACCCGTGGGGTCAGTGGTTTATCATATTCGTAGGCCGGAATATCAAACGGGCAGGCGATCATGCAATACCGACATCCTACGCATACCGTTGGATCGTAGGTGACAGCCCCAGTTTTGGTCTTTTTGAATGCCCGCACAAAGCAAACGGACGCACAAGCAGGCTCCATACAATGATTGCACTGGATTTTTCTGAAAAAGGGTCTGTTCTTATCGGGAACCGCATACTTGTTGACCACAGTATAGGCTTTTGCCGTGGTTCTACGGTTTTCGTCTAAAACGGACAGATCCGCAAACGGCTGATCCGGGGCAGGGAGCGCGTTTACCTTGTTGCATGCCTCCTCGCAAAGCCGGCAACCCACACACCGGGAAATGTCATGCAATACGCCGAAACTGCCCGGATAACCTTTAAAATCTTCGTTTCCGGCCGCAGGCGTAGAATTCCCGACAGTCGATCCGATGCCTGCTGCGCCTAGCCAACAGAGAAACTTCCTTCGCGTTATGGACATATTCAATACCTCGACTGATATCCGACAATTTATCGTTATGCTTTCTTTTTATGGCAATCGGTACATCCGGAAAGTTTTTTGATACCCATTTTTTGATGACACCCCATGCACTGCAGATGGAATGCGGCCTCCAGTCCAGGTCTTAAGGGGTTTTTGGCATCAAATGTTTTGGCGTGGCAACTGCGGCATTCCGGCGGCGTTTTGGACACCGGACTGTGATGATGACAGCCCTGGCAGATGGTGCCTCCCTGACCGTGGAAATATGCGGCGAGCTTGTTGCCCTGAATGTGGCGAATCAGGGCATCGACAATCTTGCGGTGCGGGAAAACAACGGGTTCGTACTCGCGGGAAAGGGTCTTAATGATAACGGTCTTAGGAATATCGGCTTGCGGATAAGTCCCGGTGACCAGGTTTCTGGACTTGAGCATGGTCGCCGCCAGTGCCTTTGCGGCATCCGGACTCTTTGGCTTTTCAGAAGCCGGAATCATGTGGCACTTCAAGCAAAAAGCGCCTTCTTTGGGCTGTCTGATGAAGGCGTGGCACCCGGCGCAGTTTTTGCTTTCCATCTGCTCGGCATGACAGCCGAGGCAGCTCGTTTTGGTATTCAGCCGATGCATCGCCTCTTCAAGGGTTACCCCTTTGCCCTGCTTGGTTCCGGCAGCAGTATGGCATTTCGGGCACGCATCGAGGGTTTCATGGTGGCAGACCCGGCACGTGTTGGTATAGGCCTCATGGGCCTCGTGATCAAAGGGAACAAAATTCATCCGGCTTTGGGCCATACCGGCACCCGATTCATTTGAATCGGCTTTGATCAGCACCACATCCGGCTGGTTCATGGGCATTCTTGGAACCGGTGATATTTTTTTAATTTTTAGCTGCGCGGCCCGCGTGTGACATCCTGCACAAGTCACAGGACCGGCGGCCAGATGTTTTGAAATATTTTGAAGGTGGCAGTTGACGCATCCGATATGAGAGGCGATACGCATCGACACCACGTTGCCTTCTGTTTCAGGCTTGTGGCAATACCGGCAAGTGGCTTCTTTTCCCTTGGCATAAAAAAGTTTTTTTGTCTTTGGGTTGTATTCATGATGGCAGAGTCCGCATTTTCCTTTTTCCGCCACCACATGACGGTAGTGGAGGGATTTATCAAAGCCCATCGGTTGTTCGGAAGAAAAGTAAAGCGGCTTTTCCCGATGACAGCCATCGCATTCCACCGGTCCGGTTTTTTCCCCTGCCAGCTTCATTTTTCCGTGACAGGAAATGCAGTCCTTATGATAAATGTTCATCACCGCGATTCTGCCCGTATCCTTGAGCCGCATGAATTTTGGGAAAATCCGCCCATTCTGGGTCAAATGGCAGAGGGTACACCCCTTTTTGTTTTTGGCCAGGGCTTTGGTGTGAGCATCATGGAGGAATTCGACCGGAGGTTTTTCAAGCGGGCCAAACGTGTTCAAAATATCGATTCGAATGGCATCTGCCCGAGGCTGGGGTGAATTTTTTGACACCTGCCCAAACCCGCTTATGGATGTGCAGCATACATAAAGTATTGAAATTAATGAAATACAGGCGAAACGAGGCAGATGTTTTCCCTGAGTCATATTCTGTTCATCCTTAAAAATATGAGTTTTCAATGGTTCGGGCGATGGCGTCAATTTAGTTGGTTTGCATATCTTTCTCACCGGTTTTTAGCAAGTAGAAAATGCCCGCCTCTGACTTCAAAACCCTCTTACCCGTTGCGTTGCACCACATCGGAAGCGTGAACCAACTGCACCTCGGTGCTAAGTTTGGGCAGCGCCTCGCAAAGCGCCTGGTAGGTCGCCAGATGGGGGTGTCCGATGCCCACAGCGTGACCCCGGTGCCTGGCGATTTCAACCAGTAGCCTAATCTGGCGTTCGATGGCGACGGGATTTTGCACATCGTCTAAAAAAACATCCCGCTGAGCAAAGGGGATTTGGAAAAGCCGCGCCGCGGGGCGGCAAACGCTGTGGGCCGTGGTCAGGCTGTCGATAAAGAAAAGGTGTCGCTTCTTGAGGACGGAAAAAATCTGATTCATCTGATCGGAATCGGTGGTCATCCGGGAGCCCATGTGGTTGTTGACGCCCTTGGCCATAGAGATGTCGTCGATGTCCCGGACCAGTTGGGCAATGAGCGCATCCGGACCCATGGATGTCAACAACGCCCCCGGCCCCGGATTGATTCTGGGGTACTCCACGGGCTCCATGGGAAGATGGAGCATGATCTCGGTTCCACGGGACTGGGCCGTTTCGGCAATTTTCCGACCAAATGGGCTAAAGGGCAGGACCGAAAAAGTCAACGGTGCCTTGAGTGCGAGAAAATCGTTGGCGATTTTTCGGTCATAGCCGATATCATCGATGATGATGGCCACTCGGGGGCGGTGGTCGGCAAGCGGCGGGACCGGTTTTTCCCGCTCAGGTGGGGCGCTTGGTTCCGTTTTGGGAAAAATCTCGTAAGTGGGAATCTCCGGCACCGAGGCGCGCTTTGGTGTCCGAAGCGGCGAAACAATTGCCGGATGGGTCTTTATGGTCTGAGGGGCCGGTTTTCCGATCATGTACCGCACCCCGACACCGGCGGCAACCACCACCAAAACGAGAAACAGGAGACCGACGGCCCCCCGCTTCAACTGTGCAGATAATGACGGTCGTCGCTTTTTCCCGGATTTTGGGCTCCGGCCTCCCCTTTTTTTTGGCGTCATCGGCGTTCAGACCAAAGGGATTTTAGCCGGAAAACGCTTCCCGGCTAAGATCCCGATTGGAGGGAGTTAGTGTTTCAATTGTTTGAACAGGTTATAGCTGTAAAGAATCTCCAAGGCCTGCATCACCTGATTATCGGATCTCAAGGCCTGCAGGGTCAGCTCACCGTTGCTGGTTCGCAACTGGTTGTTCACCGGCTTTCCCGATTTCTCAACAGGGATTTGCATTTCGCGGATAGGCTTCTCGGTTTCCTTGTAAGGCACGGCTTGCAGATGATTTTTCAGGTCCTTTTCCTTGATCCAATGCTCTTGAGGTTCGAGGCTTTTGTATTTTTCCGGGTTGATGTATGGCACCACAATGTCCGGGACAATACCCTCAGCCTGAATGGATCGTCCCGAGGGGGTGTAATAGCGGGCAATAGTGAATTTCAGGCCATATCCATCTCCCAGGGACTCGACGGTTTGCACCGAGCCCTTGCCAAACGAGGTGGTGCCCAGCAACAGGGCGCGTTTGTGATCCTGGAGGGCGCCGGCCACGATTTCCGAAGCGCTGGCAGTGCCCC
>JBJKSK010000076.1:0-4146 GCA_046704125.1 Desulfobacterales bacterium
GGATTTCATCATCATCAGCATCCGGCGCACATCCGGATGTTCAATGATGGGCACGGACGGGGCTTTGGCATCCATCATCTGGAGCATGTTCTTGCCCTGCTTGCGCTCCCGGGCATAGTTTAGCGCATGCATGAAGGCCGAGGACGCGCAGGTAAAGCCTTGCAGCCCCACAAGCTGGCGCGCCTCGTTCCTCATCAGGAACATGGCCCGCAAGCCCTTGTTTTCCTCGCCCAGAAGGGTGCCGATACAGCCGCCCTTGCCGCCTAAAGTCAGCGAGCAGGTGCAATTGCCGTGGATACCCATCTTTTCTTCGATGCCCGTACACACCACGTCGTTGAATTCACCGATGCTGCCGTCGTCATTGACCCGGAATTTGGGTACCAGAAACAGCGAAATGCCCTTGGTTCCCTCTGGAGCCCCTTCTATACGGGCTAACACTGGATGGATGATGTTTTCGGCCAGATCGTGTTCACCACCTGAGATAAAGATCTTGGCGCCGGTAATGGAATAAGTGCCGTCTTCATTTTTCTTGGCACTGGTGGTCAACGCACCCACATCCGATCCGGCTTCAGGCTCGGTGAGCAGCATGGTGCCGCACCACCTGCCGGAGTACATGTTTTTAAGAAACAGTTTTTTCTGCTTGTCAGTGCCAAACTCCTCCACGAGCTTGCCGGCCCCGTGGGTGAGTCCCGAGTACATCATCAAGGCAAAGTTGGCGCCTACCAGGTAGTCGCCTGCGGCCAGCGACACGGTCCGGGGCATCCCCTGCCCTCCCCATTGCGGGTCTTCTGGCATGGCCACCCAGTCGCCATCTTTGATCAGGTCATAGACCCGGTGAAATGCTTCTGGAACGGTCACGGTTCCATTTTCCAGTTTGCAGCCTTGTTCGTCGCCGATTTTCTGAGTGGGCAAAATCTCTTTGACGGCCAGGTTGCGCGCCTCGGTAATGACCATGTCGATCGTTTTCTTGTTGAAGTCGGCAAATTTTTCGTGTGTGCTCAACTGTTGCACATCGAGCTGCTCATGGAGCACAAAGTCGATATCCCTGCGATCTGCAATCACCTGTGCCATATCCTTACCTTTCCTTAGATGTTTTGGTTTACTCTTTTGAATCACTCTTTCTATTGGTCTTCGGCGACACCCTCGGAAGCGTTGTTGCCGATACCCCTTAGCATCAGATCCACCAGCGGGTCGGCCATGGAGACCAGATCATACTTGATGCCGGCCAGCACCCAGGTATTGATCACCTCGTCTACGGCACCGAGCACAAACCGCTTGACCAGGCTCAAGTAGAGATCTTTCCGAAGGGCCCCTTCCTGCTGTCCCTGCTCGACGATATCTCCGACGATATCCAGGTACATTTTCGACATTTCCCGAAACGGCTGCTCCACCAGGCGGCTGTTGTGCCGGGTTTCGGATTGATAAACCACGGCCATGTTCGGGTCGGCCTGGAATTCGGTCAGGTGGCGCCGGATCAAACTACGCAATTTGTCGGTGGCGCTTTGGGCCTGGTCGACATCTTGCCGGAACCGGTCAAAGACCTGTTTGGTCTTGTAGGAAAAAAACTGGAGCAGGATGTCATCCTTGCTTTTAAAGTACAGGTATATCGTTCCGTCGGCCACCCCGGCCTCCTTGGCGATCTGGGAGATGGTCGATTGAAAAAATCCCTGTTCGGCAAAGACCTTGACGGCGGCTTCGAGGATACGATGATATTTTTCCGAAGGTTTTGCTTTGGTACTGATAACGGCCTCCCCGCGTGTCCGATGCCTGCAGGGAGAGGGTCTCCTGCAGGATAACCGAGTAGATGAATGAGTATTCATTCATCTACCAGTAGCGCCTGAGCCTGTCAAGCAAAAAAACATACATTTTTCCAGTCGACCTTAGTTTTTATTTTATTATTATAAAATCAAGTTATTGAAAAACACATAAACCTCATCAGGACTGGATTGTCACAGATGATACCGGTTTTAATAAAATGAGGATACATTCAATTTATTCTTTCCCGCATGCATCCCGGATTGCATTTCTTGAAGTTTTGTGCATAAAATAGAGCAATTTACTTGGAAACAGATGTGCCTTTGGCCACACCCCTGGCCGTAACCATATTCCCATGAGGTTTACGATCACCGAAAGGGAGTTCCGATGATTCCAGACAGCGAAAAAGCTCATCTGTTCAAGGCCATAAAAGCCTTCAGACGCAAGATAACGGTAATTTCACCCGATTTTCGCATCCTGGCCAGCAACATCGTTCAAGACTCCCGATCCGAAAAAGACATCGTCGGCCGTTGCTGTCACCAACTTTTTTATCAGCGCGACAGTCCCTGCTGGTCATGCCCGGCGTTAGATGCGCTCGAAAAACGCCAACCGGTCTTGAGACAAAAACAAGAGGCTTTGCCGGGCCCGGAATTGATCTCCTGTCTGTACGCCTATCCCATCTTTTCCGGCGAAAATATCGAATCGATAGCCATCTTTGATTTTGACCTTCCCGCCTTTCAAGGGCTGCGCGAAGAGTTCCAGCGCTCCGATTCTTTTTTGCGAAACCTGATTCTAAACGCCGTTGACGGGGTTCTGGCCGCCGACCTGACCGGGAAAATCCTGATTTTCAATGAAGTGGCTGCTGAAATTACCGGCTATGGAGTCAACGAAGCCCTTGAAAAACTCAGTATCCGGGATATTTATCCCGGCGATGGCGCCAAGCAGGTCATGAAAAAACTGCGCAGCCATGAAATGGGAGGGGCGGGTAAACTCAAGTCCTTGCAGGTGGATGTCCTGTCCAAAACCGGTCAGCGTGTACCCATCAGTTTAAACGCCGCCATCGTCTATGAAGAGCAGCGCGAGGTGGCCACGATCGGTTTTTTTCATGATCTGCGGGAAACGCTTCAGATGCGCGAAGCCTTGGAGAAAACCCAGATCCAACTGCTTCAATCCGAGAAAATGGCTTCCCTGGGGAAGCTGGCAGCCGGCGTGGCACACCAGATCAACAACCCCCTTGGGGGAATCACGCTGTTTGCCCGGCTGATGTTAGAAGAATACGATCTGCCCCAAAACGCCCGTCAAGACCTGAGGCGGATTATCAAAGACGCTCAGCGCTGCGCCGATACGGTCAAGGAACTGCTGGAGTTTGCCCGTCAGACGCGCCAGGAGAAGCGGCCCCACGACATCAACCAGGCCATCTCCCGCACGCTGTTTCTCCTTGAAAATCAGACCCTGTTTCAAAACATCCTCATCCGCAAGCAGCTCGACGAGACGCTCCCCCAGGTGCCCGGAGACATTCAACAGTTCAACCACATATTCATGAACATCATTCTCAATGCCGCCCAGGCCATGGAGGGCAATGGAACGTTGACTATTCGAACCTTTTCCGGCCCAAAAAACGACATGGTTTTTGTGGAAATTTCGGATTCCGGCCCCGGAATTTCCCCCGATGTGCTCCCCCATATTTTCGAGCCCTTTTTTACCACCAAGGAGGAAGGCAAAGGCACCGGGCTGGGACTGAGTCTGGTCTACAGCATGGTGGAAAATCACGGCGGTATCATCACAGCCTGCAACAATGACCAGGGAGGAGCCACCTTTCTTTTGCAGCTGCCCCTTTTCACCAGCCGCTCCGGAGGCCAGGCTAATGGATAACACCAGGGATCCGACACAAGTTCTGGTTGTCGATGACGAGCTCGACATCCGAGAAGGTTCCGAGCGGATCCTAAAACGCATGGGGTGCGAGGTCTTTAAGGCCTCCTGCGGCGAAGAGGCCCTGGCGGCCATCGATGCCGAGCCGGTGGCCATCGTCTTGCTGGATCTCAAGATGCCCGGCATGGACGGCATGGAAGCGCTTTTCCGGATTTTGGAAAAAGATAACTCCATACTGGTGATCATCATCACCGGTTACGCCACGGTGGAGACGGCCATCGAGGCGATGAAGCGTGGTGCCTACGACTTTATTCCCAAACCCTTCGAGCCGGATCAGCTGCGCATCGTGGTATCCAGGGCGCAAGAAAAGCTTAGGCTCACTCAAGAGGCCGCGCAGCTCGAAGCCCAGCGGCAGCGCACGCTGGCCGATCTGCATAGGGAAAAAAGCAGGATTCGAACCATCGTGGAGTTGCTGCCAAACGGCGTCGTGGTCACCAGCGCCCAGGGCAATGTGGTGTTGAT
>JBJKSK010000077.1:0-6125 GCA_046704125.1 Desulfobacterales bacterium
TCGTAGCTCAGGCTCAGATGGGTTTTCACCATCATGGTAGCAAAATCCGCGTACTTGGGGTCGGATTCAAGCATCTTGGCCTTGGTTTCGGCTTCCGAGGTCCAGGAAACGCCGTCTGCCCCATAGACCTCCTTGGCGATGAGCGCCACGCGATCGCGCAGCTTCATTTCCAGCGGGTAGAGAAACTTGAAGTCGTTTTTCTCGTTGCAGGCGTCGATGACCGCATCGGCAAACTCAAGCGCGCCTTCTCCGCCCTTTTCCCAGTGGCGGGACTCGGCGCAGCGGGCACCAGCGGCCTCGGCGGCCTTCTTGACCACGGCGACTTCCGCGTCGGTATCGGTGTAAAACCGGTTGATGCACACCACGGGATTGATGCCGGCTTTGCGGATCACACCAATCATGTGAACCATGTTCTCGCAGCCCTTTTCCACCAGGGCGATGTTTTCCTTGGTGTATTCCGGAGGCAGGGCCTTGCCGGCGACAACCTTGGGGCCGCCGCCGTGCATCTTGAGTGCGCGGATCGTGCTGGTCAGCACCGACACATGGGGCTTGAGGCCGGAGAAGCGGCATTTGACGTTCCAGAATTTCTCGAATCCGATGTCTGCGGCAAAGCCGGACTCGGTCACGTGATAATCAAACAGCTTGAGGCCGACGCGGTCGGCGATAATCGAAGACTGTCCCACGGCGATGTTGGCAAAGGGGCCGGCATGCACGAAGCAGGGCTGGTACTCGGCGGTCGACATCAGGGTGGGGTTGATGGTGTTTCGCATAAAGGCCGCCATGGCGTTTCCGACTTCCAAATCGCCGGTGGTAACCGGTTTGCCGGATTTGTCAAACGCCACGGTGATGTTGTTGAGCCGCTGCTTGAGGTCGGCCAGATCCTTGGCCACGGCCAGAATGGCCATGCACTCGGAACCCACGGCGATACCGAACTTGGACTGCATGGTAAAGCCGTCGCTGCGGCCGCCCAGACCGATGACGATATTGCGGAGGGCCTGGGCGCAGAAATCGATAATCCAGCCCATTTCCACCCGGGTGGGATCGATGTCGAGCCGGCGCATACCGGTTAAGCGGGCCAGTTGCTCGTCGTTGTAGTTTCGTTCGTGCTGCATGCGGGCCGTCAACGCCACCATGGCCAGGTTGTGGGCGTTCATGATGTCGTTGATATCGCCGGTAAGCCCCAGGGAAAACTCGGTCATGGGAATCAGCAGGGAGTTGCCGCCGCCGGCCGCTGTTCCCTTGACATTCATGGTCGGACCGCCGGAAGGCTGACGCAGGGCGCCGCCGACGTGGATTCCACGCTTTCCGAGGCCTTCCATGAGTCCCACCGAGGTGGTGGACTTGCCTTCACCCAGGGGAGTCGGGGTGATGGCGGTCACTTCGATGTATTTGCCGTCTGGTTTGTTCTTGAGCCGTTCGATGATCTTGAGAAAGTCGATCTTGGCCAACCGGCCCATGGGAAGCACTTCATCGCTCTGGAGACCCAGTTTCTCCGCCCATTGTTCGGGGGTGGGCATGTTGGGTTCCGCTGCTTCCGAAATCTGCCAGTCAGCCATTTCTACCGCGTTGTAAGGCATGTTTCCTCCTTTACCGAAAAGAGAGCCGACCGAAAAAAGCCGGCCCGAATCATGTTTGGCCAAAGTCTCCGACTTTGACCGGTGCGACCTTACTGCTCCTGATAAGCCTTGACCTGCCTAAGGCGCCACAACGGGCCAAATTCCATCTATTGCGCTGGCAACTCCTTCAAATAACCAGAAAAAGTCTCTTCATACCGCAAGTCTAAACATCTATCACGGCCCCTGATATTTTGCAAGCCAATTTGCTCGGGTTTACAGGCCATGGTGCCCGGGGAGATGCCGGGTCTGCCACTGTTCGGCGAGATTGAGCTCAAAATAGGCACCACGCTGGCGCATCAGATCCGGGTGCGTACCCGACTCGATGATCCGGCCTTCCCGCATCACCAGAATCCGCTGAGCATGCCGGGCCGTGGACAGTCGATGGGCGATGACGATGGCCGTGCGGCCCTTCATCAGGTTGCCCAGAGCCGCCTGAATTTTTTCCTCGGTCTGGGAATCAATATAGGAGGTGGCCTCATCCAGGATGGCCAGATCGGGACGCCGGGCAAAGGCCCGGGCGATAGACAGCAATTGCCGCTCGCCGCTGGAAATCGAGGCGCCGCCTTCGGCCAGTACCGTCTCCAGCCCCCTGGAAAGCCCATCTATCAGGGCGCCGCAATGGGCGCTGCGCAGCACTTCGCCCCGGTCCGCATCCGTCCAGGATCTCTCGGCGGGAAACACATTTTCCCGGATGGTGGCCGAAAAAAGAAACGGGTCCTGGGGAATGAGAGCCAGCCGGGAGCGGACCGACGCCGGATCCAGGGCGTTGAGATCCCGGCCGTTGATCCGGATGGTCCCCGAGTTCGGTACGTAAAACCCGGCCAGCAGATGAATCAGGGTCGTTTTGCCCGAGCCGGTGGCCCCGACCACGGCCACGGTCTCCCCGGTCCGTATTTCAAAAGAGACGTCCTGCAGCACCGGCTCTCCGGGAAGATAGGAAAAAGAGACATGATCGAAGGCAATCTCTTCGATTTTTTCGATACCGGCCCTGAATGTACCGGGGGCCTCTCCGGGTGCGGGCTCGGTGTCCAGAATCTGAAAAATGCGCTCGGCCGAGGCCAGGGCGTTTTGCAAAATATTGTACTTTTCGGCGATGTCTCGAAGCGGCTGGAAAAACATCTTGATGTAGGATAAAAAGGCCACCAGAACACCCAGTGTAATGCTATCGGCCAGCACGCCCCGGCCTCCCACATAGATGACAACGGATATGGCCACCACGCCGAGCATCTCCACCAGGGGCAAAAACATGCCCAACACCTGGATTTGACGCATCCCGGCCCGGTAATTTTCCCGGTTGAGCACCTGAAAGCGCCGGTAATTGGCAAGCTGCTGGCCGAAGAGCTGGACAATGCGCATCCCGCCGATGGTCTCGGAAAAGCGCGTGTTGATCTCGGCGACCTTGACCCTCAGCAGCCGGAAGACCTCTCGGGCCTCCCGGGCAAAATGCGCCGAAGCAAAGGCCACGACAGGCAGCACGACAAACGCGGAAAGCGCCAGCCGCCAGCTCAAGGCGATGAGCACCGTGGCGATTCCCACCAGCAAAAAAAAGTCCTTGAATAAAAACGTAAGCACCGAGGTGAACAGCTCGTCCATATTCTGCACGTCGTTGGTCACCCGGGTGACCAGTCGGCCGACGGGATGTCGATTGAAAAACGCCACGGGAAGGGTCTGAATGTGTCTGTACAGCTCGATTCTCAAATCGTGCATGATCTTTTGCCCGGCATATTCCATGGCGACGACCTGAACGAAATTGAACCCGAAGTTTAGCACCATCAACCCCACAAAAAGCACCGCGAGCCACCCCAGACCCGCGATGTCTTTGTGGCGAAGCCGGGAAAGTTCGACGGTATCGAGACGGTGAAGCCATTCCACGGGGATTGTGGCGGTTTCGCCCGAAATCCGAAACAAATCCTTATGGCGGCCGATAACTTGTGCCACCACAGGGTCGTTTGCATCCACGGTCAACACGCGTTCTTGCCGGCTGGCACCGGTTTGGTGAACCTGGGTGGGCACGATGTAGCGGTCCACGGATAACTTGGTCACATAGGGCATGGCCAGATCAATACCGGTGATAAGCATGGCCATCAGCACGGATAGGGCCAGCAGCATCCGGTAGGCACGCAAAAAGGGCAGGATGCGCCGCAGCATTCCCATGTCGTAGGAGCGGCTCAGTGGATCTTCTTCGCTATATCCGTAATCATTTCGCATACGCTTTTCTCTGCGGCCTCCGCGCGAGAAACCAGCCTTTCATCAAAAAGCCGCTTCATGCTCAAAGTTGCTGCAAATGCGCTGCGCGCCGGAAATACGTGTCGCTGGCCATCAGGGTTTCGTGAGTGCCTTGCGAGACGATGCGCCCGCTATCCATGCAAAGAATCCAATCCGCAAAGGATACCGTGGACAGCCGATGGGAAACAACCATCACCGTGCTCCGGGAGCACTCAACGCGCAGGGTTTCGAGGATCCTGGCGCCCGTAGCCGCATCCACCTGGCTGATGGGATCGTCTAACACCAGCAGTTCTCTGCGGCGGATCAGCGCCCGGGCCAGAGCCACCCGCTGCTTCTGGCCGCCGGAAAGAATCACCCCCCGCTCCCCCACCACCGTCTCATAGCCTCTGGGCAACTGCCCGATGGTCTGTTCCAGGGCGGCCCGGGACACAGCCCGATCCAGCTCAAGCCGGCTTGCCGCCGGGTGGCCGAAAAGGATATTTTCCCGGATGGTTCCGGAAAACAGGAACGGCTCCTGGGGAACCACTGAGATCAGGGCGCGAAGCTCACTTAGACGAAGCGCCCGGATATCGATGCCGTCAATGCGGATCTGCCCCGAACAGACGTCATAGATGCGGCAAAGCAACCCGAGCAAGGTGCTCTTGCCACTGCCGGGAGGCCCGACGATGCCGAGGGTGTGACCCTTATTCAGTTGAAAATCGACTCTGTGAAGCGCCGCGCTCTTGGCCCCTGGGTAGGTAAAATCCACCTGAGAAAAAGCGATAGAGGTCGAAAACCGCTTCAGGGAATCCGGGTGAGCCGGCTCTTTGACCGCGGGCGGCGTGTCGAAGACTTTCCCGATTCGTTCCAGCGAGGCCTTGCCCCGCTGCATCAAGTTGGTGACCCAGCCCATGGCCATCATCGGCCAAGTCAGCAGGGCCAGGTAACTGATGAAGGCGACAAAGTCTCCGGGGGTAATGGTGGCCAGGATGGTCTGGCGGCCGCCGAAATACAACACGATGGCCAGGCTGACATTGGACAGAAACACCATCATGGGGAAAAAGGCCCCGGTGGTTTTGACCAGTTCCAGATTCCGGGTCACATACTGGCCGGAGCGTTGCTGGACCACCGCCACGGACTGAGCCTTCAAATTGAAGGCCTTGACGATCCGGATGCCGGTGATCCGCTCGCGAACAGCCTCGGTTAAATCGGAAAAGGCACCCTGAACCTGGTGGTAGCGTTGATGCATCCTGCGGCTGAAAAATCGAGTGCCGAAAACGATCACCGGCATGGGAATCATCACCAACAGGGTCAGGCGGATATTGATATAGGCCATAAATCCGATGGCGGCCGTGCCCAGGACCACGGCGTCGTTTAGCGCCACCAGCCCCATGCCGGTGGCCATTCGGATCTGCAGCAAATCGTTGGTGGCATGGGCCATGATGTCGCCGGTGCGGGTTTGGTCAAAATACTCGGCGGAAAGGCTCTGGATATGGGCAAAGAGCTGATTGCGAAGCCCTTCCTCGATCTTTCTGGAAGTTCCCAGCAGGCACCAGCGCCAGGCGTACCGGAATACAGCGATAGCCCCCGCCAGGGCCACGATGACCAGCGCATAGGGAAGCAATTGATCCGGCGTCACGGAAAACAGGGTGAGCCGATCCACCACGGATTTGATGACCCTGGGAATCATCAGCTGGAGAAAGTCCACGACGATCAGGCAGATCAGACCGGTTCCAATCGAGAGCCGGTTTTGCCTGAAATACGGCGCTATCAAGTCAAAACCCGGTCTAGGCAAAGCATTGTCTCTCGTGCAAGGTTTTTTGGGGCCGGATGCGGACTGCCAGCCGGCCTGAGTGGATACGATGGCTAAAACTAATTCATGCCGCCGGCCGGGTCAAATCGGCCGGAACCTGCGTGCCGCAGAAAAGATGCTGTTTTTCGTGGTTCCCGCTGTTATCCCCGTTGACTTTAGTCCGGCCCATTGGTAAGAAATCAAGGTTATGGATTCCGGAAACATTGTTGAATTTATCGATCGTCAAAAAATCATGACCGCCGTCGTGATGGAGACGAAAAACCTTAGACTCCGGTTGCTTACCGAAAACAACCGGGAAGTCAACATATCGGCTGCACGCCTTTCCCACCGATGCACCACACGGCTAGACCTCTCTATCGGAAGGACAAAAATAGTCGATATCCTCCGCGACATCTCCAACCGGCGAAAGGCCTTGATTTCCCAGATTAACATCCAGGAATTGTGGGAAGTGCTCAACACCGAGCAGGAATCGATCGACCTGGCCACGATGA
>JBJKSK010000078.1:0-3897 GCA_046704125.1 Desulfobacterales bacterium
CCCCCATGCTCATCTGAACCACCGCATGCAGCAGTTCGGCCTTGTCGCTGAAATGATGATACAGCGCCCCTTCGGAAATCCCGGCCTCCCGGGCGATTTTCCGGGTGGTCACCTTGGACAGCCCGTCCCGGCGAAGCAGCCGTTCGGTAGCGGCAATGAGTTTCTGGCGCGTCGAAATCACGCTTATGCCATCGCCTGATTTTTTTTTCAAGTTTCGGCCTTCGATAAATCTTTTCGCGACCCCGTCACGGATCACCCCCGGATCATCGCCGCCTCCGGATAGGGCGTTTCAAAACAGCTACAGACGTGTGAGCGTTTGATCGGAAATATTGATCAAACGCTCATTGTTGTCAAGGATAAATGCGGAGCCGATCTTTCTGTCCTGAAGCAAACTATTTACGATTCCTGAAAAGTCAAAACGGCCATACCGGTGGCCCGCCCGGAACGTAAAGCCTTTCTACGATCGTACCGGTCAGCCGGGAAGGCAACCGGATCCGGTTGTCCCGGCAGGGGCGCAATTCGGTTGACTATCCGGGCGGGTACCGGTAGGCTTCGCGGGAATCAACCCTGACAAGGACACCAGAGGAAAATGTTATGCGGCAATGCGCGTATGTTCCATTGAATGACTACCGGCCATACCCGGAGCCTGAGATGCAGCGGCGGGCGGCGGACTTTCATGCCGAAATGAAGCGCCGGCGCACGGTGAGAACCTTTGCCGACCGGCCGGTGCCGGCTTCCATTATCAGGGAGTGCATCCTTGCGGCCTGCACGGCTCCCAGCGGAGCCAACCAGCAGCCCTGGACCTTTGTGGCGGTTTCCGACCCGGCCGTCAAAGCCAAGATCCGGGCGGCCTCGGAAAAGGTCGAACAGGAGTTTTACAGCGGCCCGGCCACCCGGCAGTGGGCCCAAAGCCTGAACCACCTGGGCACCGGCTGGCACAAGCCCTTTTTGGAGAGTGCCGCCTGTCTGATTGCGATTTTTTCTCAGCGGCACGGCTACCTGCCCGGCGGTGAAAAGAAAAAACACTATTACGTTCAGGAATCGGTGGGTATCGCCACCGGCATGCTGATCACCGCCTTGCACCATGCGGGCCTGGCGACTTTGACCTATACTCCGGCCAAAATGGGTTTTTTAAACCGCATCCTTTCACGGCCGTCCAATGAAAAACCCTTCATGATCCTGGTGACCGGCTATCCGGAAAAGGATGCCACGGTGCCGGCCATCACCAAAAAGGCCCTTGAAGAGGTGGCGGTTTTTCTCTGAAAGCGGCAAATCGGAATGCGCCCGGATACCCCCGGGACCAAACCCCGGTCCGTTTCGATGCCGCAGGCCTTCCGGTGTAAAGCCGTCAGCGCGGCGTTTGAGCGGCCCGGTGACAAGCGACCGCGGTTACCCCAGCAGTTCTGTCAGGCGGCGGCGGATAATCGCATCGGCTTCGGCCATGATGCGATCGATAAGCTCCTTGCAGCTGGGAACATCATGGATCAGGCCGGCAACCATGCCGCAGGACCAGACGCCGGCATCGGTGCGGCCCTGCAGCATGATCTCGGGGTAGACGCCGGCCACCTCGGCGATGATATCCTCGAACTTGATCTTTTTCCCCAGCAGGGCCTCTTTTTCCAGCAGGCGCCCGACGGCCCGGTTGTTCAAAACCCGCTCGGTATTTCGCAGCGGCCGCATCACCAGGCGCGTGTCAAGCTCCGTTGCCGCCACGATGGCCAGTTTGACGTTTTCATGGACGGGGGCCTCTTTCGTGGCGATAAAGCGCGTGCCCATGTTGATCCCGTCGGCGCCCAAGGCAAGCGAGGCGACGAGGCTGCGGCCGTCGGCCATGCCCCCCGAGGCGACAAAGGGGATGCGCAGTTCTTCCGCCGCCCGGGGCAGCAGGACCATGTTGGGGACATCGTCTTCCCCGGGATGCCCGCCGCACTCGAACCCGTCCACCGACACGGCATCGCATCCGATGGCTTCGGCTTTCAGCGAATGGCGCACCGAGGTGCATTTGTGAATGACCTTCACACCGGCCTCCTTGAGCCTTGGCAGGTATTCCTGGGGGTTTCTGCCGGCGGTCTCCACGATTTGGACCCCCCCCTCGAGGATGGCATCGATGTAGCCGGGGTAATCCACGGCCTTGACGGTCGGCAGAAACGTCAGGTTGACCCCGAAAGGCTTGTCGGTCATCTGCCGGCAGCGTGCGATTTCTTTCTTCAGATCCGCCGGCGTCTTTTGCGTCAACGCCGTAATGATCCCGAGGCCCCCGGCATTGGACACCGCCGCGGCCAGTTCTGCAAATCCCACAAAGTGCATGCCGCCTTGAATAATCGGATGCGCGATGCCAAAAAGTTCAGTGATACGCGTCTTCATAGTGGTCTCTCCTGAGATGTCCCCGTCGGTAATCGGTGATTTGCAAGGCTTCCCGGTTTTAAACCCTTATCCCATACCATGGACCGGCCCATGTTCCAAGCCGCTGCGCCGGCGCGCACGCCGCGACAAACGGCGGCTCATCGGCGGACCCGGCATCACCGCTGCCGGACGCGAAAACGGCCAGAAAGCGCTTTTACTATCATCCAATATCGATTCGGCGCTCATCGGGTATTGACCGGGACCAACATCCGGTTATACCCTGTCTGACGGGTTCAGACCTGCCGGCTTCCTCAAAGGGCGAAAATTGGAGGGACCGGTCCCCGGCAACCGCTAAACGGCGGCAATAAGCTAAGGAGGTGACAAGCATCGTGAGTGCATTCATGGGTCATGCCTTCTCGGTATTCATGGCTTTTTTCGCGATCATGAATCCCATCGCCAACACGCCCGTATTCCTGGGACTCACCGCTGAAGACGACTCGGCTACCAGGCGCAAGATCGCCCTCAAGGCGCTCATCCTGAGCCTGGTGATCATCGTGGTCTTCTCGGCTGCCGGCAAGCTGATATTCCACCTTTTCGGCATCACCCTGTCGGCCTTTCGCATCATGGGCGGAATCCTGGTGGCCATAGTCGGCTACCAGATGCTGCATGGCGGCAACCACTCCTCGATCCAGCATCCCAGCGAAGAGGACAAACAAAACAGCCTGAAAGCCGAACTCGAGGTCGCCATCACCCCGCTGGCCATGCCCATACTGGCAGGCCCCGGTACCATTGCGACAGCCATGAGCTTCGCCTCAGATGGCGGCCTATCGGGGTTTCTCGTGACGGTCGGGGCCTTTGTCGTCCTGTGCGCCATAAGCTATGCGTTCTTCATCTCGGGGGAGCGCATCGTGAAATACATCGGAGAAAACGGGATTAAGGTCATCACGCGATTGATGGGCCTGATTCTCGCCGTGATCGGCGTGCAGATGCTGATTCAGGGCGTCGGCGGCGCCGTCACGGCATTTCTCAAGATCAGCGCCCGTTGAGATACCCCGCGAAACCGTCAGGCCTCGGCATTTGACCCGAATGGGGCTGCCGGGACCCGTCCATGCTGCCTTTCGCAGCCGGGACATGACTGGCTCGCAAGCCCGCGCGGTCGATTCAATCCCCAGCCACATCAACATTCGAGGTTTCCCTATGACAGAACCCCAAAACGACATCACCGGCAAGGTGGCCCTGGTCACCGGCGCCAGCCGCGGCATCGGACGGGCCATCGCATTTGCCCTGGCAGAGGCCGGAGCCGCCGTCGCGCTGAATTATCGCTCTCGGGAAAAAGACGCCGTCGAGGTTCGTTTAGAGCTGGAACGCCAAGGTCACCGGTGTATGTCGGTGCAGGCAGACGTCTCGGTGGCCGCCGATGTGGGCCGCATGATAGACTCGGTCGAAGGCTCGCTGGGAGCAATCGGCATCCTCGTGAACAACGCGGGCATTGCCACCTTCCGATCCATCGAATCGGTGACTGAAAAGGACTGGGACGAAACCATAGCGGTCAAC
>JBJKSK010000079.1:0-3919 GCA_046704125.1 Desulfobacterales bacterium
GATCTCGGCTGGAAACGGCTACGAGGCGCTTAAGATCATCGACAAGGAATCCCCGGATTTGGTCATTCTCGATATCTGGATGCCTGGCATCGACCGGATCGAAACGCTCAAGGTAAACAAGAATGGCAATCCCCATATTCAGGTGATCATCATCACCGGTCACGGCACCATTGAAACTGCCGTGAAAGCCATCAAACTGGGTTCTTTCGATTTCATCGAAAAGCCGCTGTCCATCGAAAAGATGATCGTGGCCATCAACAACGCGCTCAATTATCGTCGTCTGGTAGAAGAAAACCGTTACCTGAGGAAAAAAACCATTGAAAAGCATTCCATCAGTGGCGCCAGCCCGCCGATCGTCGCATTGAGAAAGCAGATCGCCGTGGCGGCTCCAACCGAGGCCTGGATTTTGATCACAGGGGAAAACGGCACCGGCAAGGAGCTCGTGGCAAGGACCATTCATCAGCTCAGCTCCCGCAGTGATTACCCCCTAGTGGATGTCAACTGCGCGATGATGCCCGATGAGTTGATTGAAAGCGAGCTTTTTGGCCATGAAAAAGGGGCGTTTACCGGCGCCACGGGGAAAAAGGTTGGCAAGTTTGAACTGGCCGGCAAAGGAACGTTGTTTCTTGACGAGGTGGGAGATACGGATCTCAAGACCCAGAGCAAACTGCTTAGGGTGCTCCAGGAACAGCAGTACCAGCGCGTGGGGGGCAGTCGGACCATGGAGGTTCAAGCCCGAATCATCGCAGCCAGCAACAAGGATCTGGAGGCCGAAATCCAAGGCGGCCGGTTCCGGGAAGATCTCTATTACCGGCTCAATGTGATCCCGATTCAAGTGCCGCCATTGCGGGAGCGATTCGAGGACCTGCCTTTGCTGGTGGAGACTTTTCTGGAAGAAACCGCCCTGCTAAACCGCAGCCGGCGCAAGACGATGTCACCGGATGCCGTAGCGGCGCTTTGCAACCATTCCTGGCCGGGTAATGTCCGGGAGTTGAAAAACCTTGTTGAGCGGCTGACCATCATGGTGGAAGCCGATGTCATTGAAATCTCGGATATACCGGTGCTATACCGCGGCACCCAGGCAAGCGGCCCGGTAGGGCCTGAATCGTTGTTTGCCATCAGCCGGCTTGCCGATGCCAAGAAAGCCTTCGAACGGGAGTTCATCGAAAAAAAACTGCGAACGCACCATCATCGAATCGACGAGACCGCGGCGGCCATAGGAGTGACAGCAAGCTATATCCAGGATAGATTTCCGCGCGGCCCCCGGGGCGGCGGAAAATCTTGAGAGTCATTGCCGGAACACTGCGCGGAAAACGCCTCTATGGTATCCGCGGGCTGGCTATCCGGCCGACATCGGATCGGCTTCGGGAGACGATGTTTAACATCCTGGGTTCCAGGGTCCGGGGGGCGGTGGTGTTGGATCTATTTGCCGGCACCGGGGCTCTGGGTATCGAAGCGATCAGCCGGGGCGCGTCATGGGTCACTTTCGTGGACCGTTCCCGGGAGTCGCTGATGGTGGTGAAAAAAAACATCGAATCGTGCTTGCTGTCGCCCAAAACAGGCATGGTTTTGCGGGACGCCGCAAAAAGCCTTGACGGGATTGCCAGGCCCGGCATGTTCGATCTGGTCTTTATGGATCCTCCCTATTGCCGGAACTTGGTGGGTTCTGCCCTGGCGACCACCTGTGACAGTGGTCTGCTGGCGCCCCATGCTCTGGTGGTGGTGGAGCACGCCGTGCAGGAACCGTTCACCCGACTGCCCGAGGCACTGACGCTTTTTGATCAGCGCAAGTACGGGAAAACCCTGGTTTCTTTTTTAAACTGGGTGTAATAAAGACTGAAATTGTGCCGTTTTTGAGATTTTGCAGCTTCTTTGCAAACCAACTTCTATCACTTGCTGACGCTACCAGGCGCGAAACGATTTCTCTCATGGAAAGAATTGCCATCTATCCCGGAAGCTTCGATCCGGTCACCAACGGGCACCTCGATATCGTGGAACGGGGGTTGAAGCTGTTTGACCGAATCATCGTGACAATCTTATTCAACCCAGGCAAAACAGCGCTTTTTTCAGTTCAGGAGCGCAAAGCCATGCTTGAGGAAAGCCTGCGCAAATTTGACAATGTCGAGGTGGATTCTTTCAATGGGCTGCTGGTGGACTATGCGGCCCAGCGTGGGGCTCAGGGAATTTTAAAGGGCATGCGGGCCGTCTCGGATTTCGAATATGAATTCCAAATGGCTTTGATGAATCGCCGGCTCAACCGGGATGTTCAGACCGTGTTTCTGATGACCGGGCTGCGCTGGATTTTCACCAGTTCATCGATCATCAAGGAGGCAGCGCGGTTTGGTGGAAACATCAACGGCATGGTGCCTCCGCTGGTTCAACGCAAACTCAAAGAGAAATTTGGTTTCGTTTCCTCGAATTGACATGGACCTCTGGCAGCTTCAGGTATTTTGTAAAGTCGTGCAACTCAAGAGTTTTTCCCACGCGGGAAAAGCCATCCATCTGTCTCAGCCCACGGTCAGCAGCCATATCAAGGAACTGGAAACCCATTTCGGGGTCAAACTCATCGACCGGCTGGCCAAGGAAGCCCTGCCCACCAAAGCCGGGCGGCTGCTCTACCGGTATGGGCTTCGCATGCTCGCCCTTCGTGACGAGATGGAAACGGCCTTGGCTCAATTCCATGGAAAAATCCAGGGGCGGTTGATGATGGGCGGCTCTACCATCCCGGGGGTCTATCTTCTGCCCCGGCTCATAGGCGCGTTTACCTCGATGTATCCCGATGTGACTATTTCACTGGTCATCAAGGATAGCCAACAAATCGTGGACGACACCCTATCCGGGGAAATCGAATTTGGCGTGGTGGGAGCCAGAAGCCGTATCAAGGGAATTGTCCAGGAGACTCTTATCGAGGACGACCTGCAATTGGTAATACCATCCGGACACAGCCTGGCCGGTAGAGGCCATATCGAGATCGAGGCCCTCTTGGAGCAGCCGTTTATCGTTCGAGAGCGAGGTTCCGGGACGCTTAAAACGATCCAGGCGGCTTTGGCCGGCAAGCGCCTTGGCCTGGAGGATTTGAAAGTGGTGGCCGAAATGGGAAGCACGGCCGCCGTGATCCAGGGAATTTTAGCCGGGGTGGGGATTTCTATACTTTCTCCCATTGCCGTCTCCGAGGATCTGGCCTCCGGTCGTCTCAAGACCCTGTCGGTCGCGGGGCTGAACCTGCGCCGCGGCTTCTACCTCACCCGGCAGCGACAGCGCAGCCTTTCGCCCCTGGCTGAGGCCTTTACCGACTTTTTGAAGATGCAGTGCGCCGCCCAATCCCCGGCCGAAAGCCTCTGCCCGGCTATCCCTCCGCAGAGGCTCACCGCTGCACCGACTTGATGATATTTTGCCGGGGGTGTTTTTACGGATGGGCTTGTTGCCTGAAAGACAGGCTTTTTTCAACGGTTGAACATTGAATATTGGACAATCTTATGACTCCCAACGCCGCCGTGGTAATGCAAAAACGGTACCTGAAAAAAAATGCCGAGGGCACTCCCATCGAGACCCCGGAAGATCTTTTTGCCCGGGTGGCTCGGGCCATCGCTTCCGTCGATTCCCGGTTTGACGAGGCCGCCGACGTGGAGGCGTGCACGCAGCGTTTCTACCGCTTGTTGAGCCGACTGTGGTTTTTGCCCAATTCGCCGACTTTGATGAACGCCGGACGCCGGCTGGGACAGTTGGCGGCCTGCTTCGTGCTTCCCATCGAGGATTCCATGGAAAGTATTTTTGACACGCTCAAGTACACGGCCATGATCCACAAAAGCGGCGGCGGTACCGGCTTTTCGTTTTCCCGGATCCGGCCGGAAAAAGATGTGGTGCTGTCCACCGCAGGCGTTTCCAGCGGACCGCTGTCGTTTATGCAGGTTTTTGACGT
>JBJKSK010000080.1:0-5716 GCA_046704125.1 Desulfobacterales bacterium
GGCCAGATCCTTTCCCATGTCCACGTACTGGCTGCCCTGTCCCGGAAAGAGAAGCCCCAGCTTTCCTGGCCGGTCTCCCGTTCCGTAAAATAGGGAGTCAGGGGCCTTGACGGCATCGCTGGACAAAAAAGCGGATGCTTTTTCGATCCATGCGGCAAGCTGGTTGCCATAGTCCTTGCGGTCGTGTCCAAGCGTCAGGGTTCCCAGGATTCGATGGGGATCCGTGGGCTGAAAGGCGGTTCGGGCATCGGCTGCTTTTCGAGTCAGGACAGCACCGTCACCGGTATGGATTTGGGCACCAAAATCTTGCACCTGGTCAAGCAGCAGCTGTCGATTCTTGGCTGAAAAGGCAATTATGTCCACGGAACCGTCCCATGCGGGTTCCAGTCGCTGGGACGGGTATTCTTCCAGGACCACATGGAAGTTGCTGCCGCCAAAGCCGAACGCGCTTATCCCGCAGCGTCTTGGGGAGTCGGGGCGGGCCAGCCAGGGACGCCGCTTGGTGTTCAGATAAAATGGGCTATCGGCGATGTTTAAGCTCGGATCGGGGTCCTGTGCCTTGAGTGTCGGGGGCAGCACCTGATGGTAGAGGGCCAGCGCGGATTTGATGAGCCCGGCGGCGCCGGCGGCGGCCTTGGTATGCCCGATCATGGACTTGACCGTGCCCAGGGCGCAGCGGCTCCCGTTTTTGGCTCCGTTGCCAAAGACCTGACACAGGGCCTTGAATTCCACGGCGTCTCCCACACGGGTGCCCGTTCCATGGGCTTCCACCAGGTCCACGCTTTCGGGCGCCACGGCGGCAAGTTCATAGGCCGTTTGCAGGGCCTTGGCCTGGCCTTCGGGCCGGGGGGCGTAGATGCCGTGCGATTTCCCATCGCTGGCCGATCCCAAAGCCCGGATCACCGCGTAGACGCGGTCCCCATCCCTCTGGGCATCGGATAGGCGTTTGAGCACCAGCATCCCGATGCCTTCGCCCAGGACGGTCCCGTCGGCATTTTTGGAAAAAGGGCGGGCGTCTCCCGTGGGGGAGAGAACGTGGGTCCGGGCAAAACACATGTGCATGAAGATATCATTTAGGGTGTCCACCCCGCCGGTGATCACCATATCGCTTCGCCCGGTATACAGCTCCATCAAGGCCAGGTGGACCGCGCTCAGGGAGCTGGCACAGGCGGCATCCACCACGCAGTTGGTTCCACCCAGATCCAGACGGTTGCAGATTCGGCCGGCGACAACGTTTCCCAGCAGGCCGGGAAAGGAATTCTCCTGCCATGAAACATAGGAATCAGAAATTTTGGCGATCACTTCCCGGGCCTGAGCCGCCGGGACACCGGCTTCATCCAGGGCTTTTCGCCATTTTGGATGCCCGAGTCTGGCACTTAACGGAAGCACCAGTTCCTGGGTTCCAGTGACTCCGAGCACGACACTGGTACGATCCCGGTCAAAGGGTCGGCCCGCGTCGTAACCGGCGTCGGCCAGGGCCATCTTGGCCGTGATCAGACCCAGCAACTGAGAGCTGTCCGTGGCCTCCAGGCTGGTGGGGGGAATCCCGAACTCCGAAGGGTCAAAATCCACCGGATCCAGAAAGCCGCCGCGTTTGCAGCATACGTAATCGGGGCGCTTGGGATCGGCGTCGAAATAGTCCGCCGCGGACCAGTGACTTGCCGGGACTTCCGTGATGGCATCTTTTCCCCGGGTCAGCAACCGCCAATAGGCTTTTAGCCCCGGGGCGCCCGGATAGAGGCATCCCATGCCGATAATGGCCACCGGCAGGGGGGATTGAATGCTTGGACGATGGTTCGTTTTCAACGGCAAATACCTTGATATGTCAGTTCGTGTTTTCAATCGGAGCCCAATATAACGACGGTTGCGCGGAGTCTTCCAAGCATGAACCATAATATAGGAATTTGAATTTTGCAAGGCCTTGACAAGAAAAACTCGATTGATATATAGATATAACAACAAGACAAATAAAAATGGATGTCATTGTCATATAAGGATTTGAATTGATAAGATTTTACACAAATCGGGAACTTTCATTGGGGCTTGAAATCAGCCTGGCACGGTGGAAACGGTGGTCCAGGGAGTTTCTGGACCCGGACCCCTTAGGCGGGCTTCAGTCAGGCTATGCGCGGCATTACAGCCGAGACGATGCGTTTACGGTATACCTGGGGGGCTATCTGGTAGGACAGATGAAGTTCAGCGTTCCAGAGGCTAGGCAGATTTTCGGGGACCTGCATGAGTGGTTGGCGCAAAGCGGGTTTGTGATCAATCATGAAACGGTCGATAAAACCGATTCCTTCCAGGACAAATCCAGCCTTTATTGGATCTTTATCGGCCGAGCCACCGGCAGGCCGACAAAAACTCCGGGCCCATTTTTCTATACCGTCCGCCGGGTTCTTGAAGACGGACCGGCAAAATACCATGGAATGGCGGCTCGTCAACAGTTTTACACTGAAAAGACCCTGGCGTTAAGCTACAGACGAGCAGACTTGGATCCGGTTTCGATCAGGCTGCTCCCCATTTCCGCCCTGTACTCGATCTACCTGAAAAAATTGGAACATATTAAATAGAGAATTGAAATATAAATATAACATCTTGCTATGATTTAACCGTCAATCCAGTCTTGGATGGCAGACATCGTCATGGGGCGGATGGTAACGGCCTCGGAGGAAAGGTCCACGGCCTGGTTTCTCAGCCAGCCGGCACGCGTTACCACCGAGGCTCCCAGCAACAGGTTCATGGCGACGGTGGTGCAACTTCGCTGTTTGGGGTCATCCAGGAAGCTTCCCTTGACCCAGGCGTTAAACGCTCCCATGGAAGGACCGCACCAGATCTGGTAGTCGAGTCTCCGGCTGGGCTCTCCGGCGTTGGCCCACCTTGAGGACTGACCCAAATAGGAACGGAAAACCAGGGCCATTTTATGCCTCGGGTCCGCCTGCGCCCGATCGATTTGGCTCGGATCCCGTCGGCTGAAAAAAGCTTGGGTCTTTGTCCATTCTTCCTCAAAGGGGCGCCGGAAATAATCTCGCTCCAGCATCAAACGCTCTTTTTCCGGGATGTCCTCCCATGTCTGGTGACTGCGGTAGATATCGTAGAGCCGGGCGGCTCGCATGGCAAACATCGTGCCTCGCTTGAGAACCTGGACCTTGACGCCCATTTCGAACATATCGGCCGATGGTGCCATGGTCACATCGGCCTGTTGGGCATCGGCAAGCATCAGGCGTACCGTTTCCGACGTCCCGGATTCCGTGCAGGCCTGGTTGACGGAGCCCGTCAGGATATAGGCCGCACCCATGGCAAAGGCCCCCGCTGCCGATTCAGGGGTGCCCACCCCGCCGCCGAGGCCGACCCGCGGCGCCCGGGGGTAGTTATGGGACCGGACGATTTCGTCCCGCAGCCCTATCATGGTGGGCAACAGGGCCAGAGCGGGACGGTTGTCGGTATGGCCGCCGGAATCGGCTTCCGCGGTCAGGTCCTCGGCCAGCGGAATCGAGGCCGCCAATTGGGCCTGCTCGGCACTGATGCACTTTTGGCGGACCAACTCGGCCAGCAGCTTTTCCGGCGGGGGAGAAAAGAATCGGCGCGCCACCTCTTCTCTGGAGACCTTGGCGATGATTTTGTTGGGGCATACGATTTCGCCTTGTGCGCTGCGATGGATTCCGCTGACCCGGTATCGCACCAGGGCAAGCGTCACCCCCAGGTAGGCAGATGCACTAACGGTGCGGATGCCGCGGCGCAGATAAAGATCCACTACGGCTTCTTCCAGCCGTGGATCGCCTGGGCTGTGGATCAGGTTGAAACCATAGGCAGAATCTCCCATGCTTTCCTGCAGATCATCGATGGCTGCCTCCACGCGGCTTAGCTCCAGGCCGGCGGCGCCGAAAAAGCCCATCATCCCGTATTTTCCAACCGTCTTTACCATGGACGTTGAGCTGATGCCGTTGGCCATGGCACCGGCCACATAGGCATATTTGAGCCCGTAGGTGGCTTTGAACACCGGATCCCCGAGTTGTGACGGGGGCAGCGGCGGCGCCAGTGCAAGCAGCGGTCGACCTCCGGGTTCAATTTCAGCGCCCAAGGTGACCTTGCCATCCTGGACCACCATCTGGCGGTCGTCTTGCTGGAGGACAAACACCGGTCGGTTGACCCGGCAAAGCGCTTGCAGGATAACCTTTTCCAGGGGTTGGGGCGCACTGGATCCCGGCAGCCAGAAACCGATAAATTTTTCAGAGCAGGGTTGGCTCATCGAATCGTTTTGTTTCCTTAAATTTTAAGCATTCGCCAATTCAAGACAATGTAGCCTAAAGAAAATCATCTATGGTGTCAATAAGCGATGGCATCGCTTTTCAGCCCCTGGGATGATATAGTTCGTGGATCTTTTTGAGATGCTCCCGTGCGACATGGGTATAAATTTGGGTGGTGGAGATGTCCACATGGCCTAGCATCACCTGAACGGCGCGCAGGTCCGCCCCCCCTTCCAGCAGGTGGCTGGCAAATGAATGGCGCAGGGAGTGCGGGGTGATATCCTTGGTGATGTCGGCCTTTTTCGCATATCTTTTCAGAAGTTTCCAGAAACCCTGCCGGGTCATGGGAGTTGCGGCCCTGCCCACGAACAGATACGGACGGACCGCCTTTTTCAATAGCGCCGGCCGTCCAACCTGGAGCCACAGCTGGACTTTTTCTCTGGCGTGAGTGCCAATGGGCACCACGCGTTCTTTGGCTCCTTTTCCCAGCACCCGGACAAAGGCGGCTTCCAGGTTGACATCGGCTATTTTCAGACCCACGAGCTCGGAAACCCGAAGCCCGGCCGCGTAAAGCAGCTCGATCATCGCCGAATCCCGCATCCCCTTGAACGTGGTGGCCTCCGGCGCATCGAGCAGCCGCACGACTTCTTCCAGAGAGAGAATATCAGGAAGTCTCAGATGGCTTTTGGGCATCTCGACGGTGCGGGTCGGATCATTTTCCAGGATGCCTTCCCTGGCGAGAAACCGGTAAAAACCCCGCAGCGTCACCAGATGACGCGATCTGGACCGGGATCCCAGTCCGGCCTCATGCAGGTGGATCAGATAGCCGATGATCACGGCGGCATCGGTTTCAGACAGAAGGTGACGCTGCGTTTTACGCAAATACTGCCGGTATCGGAAAAGGTCTGAGCCGTAGGCTTCTATCGTTTTTCTGGACAATCCTTTTTCAACCAGGAGAAAGCTTAAGTATCGCTCGCACATCGAGGCCATGTCTGCGGTCATGAAAGGTTTTCCTTAAAGTGGAGTCCGGAAAATTTGATCTCCTGTCGCTGGCTATGTTAACAACGATTGAGCGGCCTTGGCAAGGTGGATGCCGCCCTCTGCTGAAAAAATCATCAAGAGGCCACATGATGCATTACAAGACAAGGCAGGCTCTACACAGTTTGCATGGAAAGGGGATATCGCATGAAACTCAACACACACCAACGTATTGACCAGCGATTGTGCGGCACGCCGGTTTTCCTGGAAGCCGGAATCAGCCGGGTTACCCTGGAAGCCATTGACTGCATGCACGCCGACGATACCGGGCTGGTCCACGGGGGGTTTATTTTCGGTTTGGCCGATCATGCGGCCATGATCGCCGTCAATCACCCCCATGTCGTGCTGGGGGCGGCCGAGGTAAAATTTTTGAAGCCGGTACGGGTGGGAGAAGCGGTGACGGCCGAAGCCCGGATAACATCATCCCAGGGCAA
>JBJKSK010000081.1:0-9695 GCA_046704125.1 Desulfobacterales bacterium
GCGGTGCGCGATGGTCGCAATGGCTACTCCCACACCGCCTGTGCCGATGAGCAGTACTTTCATGATATCTCCCTAAACAGTCTAATCCTCAAGCCGCGGCCTTGAGATTGGCGGCCACCTCGGCCAGGGTTTCATCGAGGCGGGCCACTATTTTATCGAGGGTTTCGTAGCTGAGAATCCCCGGGGGTTCGATACGATTGACTTTGGCATTGTTCAGGGTGCCGCCGGTCATGATCCCTCGCTTGAACAGCCCCTTGGACACGGCCCAGCCGATTTCCGGCGTAGGATATTCCAGGCCGATTAGAAATCCCTTGCCCCGGACGTCCCGCAAAATGTCGTGCTTTTTTTGCAGCTTTCGCAGTTTGCCCATCAGATAGGCGCCTTTTTCCCGAATCTGGCCAGGCAGATCGTTTTCGACAGTGAACTTTATGGCGGCAATGGCCGCGGCACAGGCCAGCGGGTTCCCCCCAAAGGTCGGGGATCCCAAAATCCATGGATTTTCACGAATTTCCGGGACCCATAGGTGCGGCCGGGCAATAATGCCGGTGATGGGCATCACCCCTCCCCCAAAGGCCTTTCCGAAGATAAGTACATCAGGCACCACGCCGGCTTCCTCGCAGGCCCAAAGACTTCCGGTCCGGCCCATCCCGGTCTGGATCTCGTCGAAAAGCAGCAGCACGCCATGCGCGTCGCAGATTTCCCGAAGCCGCTGAAGATACCCGTCGGGCGGCACCACGATGCCGGCTTCGCCCTGGATCGGCTCCACGATCATCGCCGCCACCGTGTTGCCAACGGCAATAAGATTTTTGATGGCGGCCTCGGCCGCTTCGGCGTTGCCGTACTCCACGTGCTGAACACCCTGGATGATGGGCAGATACGGCTTTCGATAGGTGCCCTTTCCCGTCATCGACAGCGCCCCCATGGATTTGCCGTGGAATCCGTTGACCGTCGAGATAAAGTAATGCTTTCCGGAAGCCAACCGGGCGAGTTTAAGGGCCATTTCGACGGCTTCTGCACCGCCGTTGGTAAAAAAAGCGTACTTCAGATCCCCGGGAGTGATCATGGCGACCAGCTTGGCCAGATATCCCCGCAACGGGTCGATGAGTTCCTGGCTGTGCAGGGCGTAGCGATTCAACTGGGCCTGGACCGCAGAGACGACTTCCGGGTTTCGATGACCGGCGGTATAAATGCCGAAGCCTCCCAGGCAGTCGATAAACTCATTGCCGTATAGATCCTGAAAGGTTTCCTGAGAGTCTTTCCATTCGACAAAAGCGGCGTTTGTTGAAACCGATTTGCGATATTTGAGCCAGCCCGGATTCACGTGCTCGTTGAAGTTTTCGATGGAATCCTCGACGATTTTTTCCTTTTCGGATTCCGAAAGGCTGTCTTTTACAATGTAGTCATAAATGCGTGCTGACTCGGCCAGTACGGCTTGGGTATCCATTCTAAATTCAATCCTCCTTGTCATTTGATTCACTTCATCCAGAAATAAAGGCGGTCCTTGGATCAAGCGGTGATACCGCCATCGACGCTGAAATTCACGCCGGTGGTAAAGCCGGCCTCATCGCTGGCGAGCATCAGCACGGCAAAGGCCACTTGCTCTGCGGTGCCGATTATGCCCATGGGATGATCGGCGGCGGTCTTTTCCAGATACGCCACCGGATCGGTTTGCCGGTCCGCTACGCGCTGGAGCATGGGGGTGTCGATGACCCCGGGACATACCGCGTTGACACGGATATTTTCCTTGGCATAATCCAGCGCCAATGCCCGGGTCAGATTGGACACGCCTGCCTTTGCCGCACAGTAGGCGGCACACTCCAGGTTGCCGGTCAGCCCGGCATCCGAGGAAATGTTGATGATCGTACCTTTGCCCTGGGATCGGAAATGCGGGTAAAGTTCCCGGCAGCACAGGTAAACTCCTTTGAGATTGACATCGATGATCCGGTTCCACTGCGCTTCGCTGGTATCCTCGAGGCGCTTTTCCAGGTAATACCCGGCCGAGTTGACCAGGATGTCGATGCGGCCAAAGCAATCGACGGCCGTTTGAACCAGGTGAGCCACATCCTCGGCCCGGGACACGTCGGCGCATATCCCGGTGACGGCGTCGGCGCCGCGGATGCCATGGAGCGTTTCTACGGCGGCTTCGCACCGTTGCTTTAAGCGACCCGCCACGGCGACCGCCGCACCCTCCCGGAGAAAACGCCGGGCTATAGCCAGTCCAATGCCCGAGGTGCCGCCGGTCACCAGCGCAATCTTGTGCTTGAGCATCGATTCAGCCTTTCCACAGCTCTAATCAGCCCAGCCGACCGGTGGAACCCGGCAGGAATTCTCTGCCGGGGCCACCGGTCGGGCATAGAATTTATTGGGACTTGGCCCGGGTCCAGGCCGCGTCAACGAGCTTCATTTTGTTGCCGAGGTCTTTGGTAAATTGCAGCGTCTTGAGCACCGCCGGCGGGGGGTAGATGGCCGGATTCTGCCGGTCACTCGGTGTGATGTAAGGCATGGCCGCCGCGTTGGGCGTAGCGTATTCGTTGTAGTTGGAGAGCTGGGCCCCAACCTTGGCACTGAGGATGTAGTTGATGAACTTGTTCGCCGCTACCGGGTCCGGGGCCTTATCCGGAATCGCCAAATTGTCGTACCAGATCTCGCTGCCCTCTTTGGGGATGGTAAAGGCCAGGGGTGTATTCTTGTTATCAAGGATCGCCCGCACGGCGTCACCGTTATAAACGATGGCCGCTACGGCGTTGCCGGCCACCACGTCATTTTTGGCACCGACCCCACCACGGAATCCGAGGCAGTTCTGACGTTTCTTGGTCTTGGCCAGCAGATCTGCGGCCTGTTTCAACTGAGCCGGCACGGTGGAGTTGTAGTCGTAGCCGAGATAGCGCAGGGCAATGCCGATCATGGACCGCTGATCGTCTATGAGGTAAAATGGGCCCGGTTCCATCTTGGGATCGAAGAGCATCGCCCATGTGTTTTTGAAGTTGTGGATCTTATCCTTGCGGTAAAGCAGTCCGACGGTTCCCCACTGATAGGCGGCCGAATAGACGTTGCCCGGATCGATAGGGGCGGTGCGAAACATTTTCTTCAGGTTCTTGAGATTCGGAATCAGGGCATGATTCAGCTTTTGCACCAGGTGCATGTGCACCAAGGCGGGAATGATGTATTCGGACGGAACGATAATGTCATACTGGCTGTCTCCGCCGGCCACCAGCTTGGCCATCATGTCCTCATTGGACTCGTAGGTATCTATGGTCACCTTGATACCCGTGGCCTTCTCAAAGTTTTTGGGAATCTGCGGATCGATATACTCGGACCAGATAAAGACCTTGAGCTGCTTTTGTTTGGCCCAAGCGTGGGTGGCCCAGCCGGCCGAAGCCAACGTGAGCACGACAGTCATGGCAATCACCAACATTTTTCGCATCTTTTCTCCTCCTTTTGGATTGGGGTCAGCGGGTCCCCGTAACCCTATGACTTGTATTTTTTCCGGGTCAAGCGCTCGGAGCCGATCACCAGCACGACGGTGGTGAGCATGATCAGCGTGGAGAGTGCATGAATTTCCGGCGTTACCCCACGCCGCACGGCTCCGAAGATATACAGCGGCAGCGTGGTGGAATCCGGCCCGGCAGTAAAAAAGCTGATGACAAAGTCATCCAGCGACAGGGTAAAAGCGAGCATGGCTCCGGCAATGATGGCCGGGGTCAGCAGAGGCAGCGTGACGCGGCGGAACAGGTAAAAACTGCTGCCGAACAGATCCCGGCCCGCCTCCTCCACGTCCGTTCCCAGAGAAACGAGCCGGCTTCGCACCACCAGGGCCACAAAAGCAAGCTGAAAGGTGATGTGGGAAAGAATCATGATGAACAGGCCAGGCTGGAAGATGTTAGAAAGCACCCGCAGCAGGCTGAAAGCCACCACCAGGGCGGCTGCCATGACAATATCCGGGACCACCACCGGCAGATATAGCGTGACATCGAGGAAGGTGTTGATTTTGCGAGTCCAGGGGAAGCGGTCCATGCCGACCGCCAGCAGGGTGCCCAGCACTGTGGCCACCAAGGTCGAAACCACGGCCAAGACCAGAGTGTTCCAGGCGCAATGAAGAATGACCGCATTATGAAACAGACGATGGTACCACTGCAGGGTAAACCCGCGCCATACAAGTCCGTAGCGGGTGTTGTTCACCGAAAAGATGGCTATGGAAATCAGCGGCACATAGAGAAAAGCCACGGCGGCCAGGGCGACGACGGAGATCAGTGGATGCAGGCGTCTCATAGCAGATCGAGCTCCTTTTTCGGTCCGGGGTCGGCCTTTTTCAAGTAGACCACGCTAACCAGAGTCAGCACCATCAAAGCCATGCTGATGGCTGCACCGTAGGGCCAGTCTCGGCTCGCCCCGAACTGCTGTTCGATCAAGTTGCCGACCAACATGAATTTGCTGCCACCGAGCAGGTCCGGAACCACGAACATGCCCATAGCCGGCACGAAAGTGAGAATGACCCCGGCGGTGAGCCCCGGTGCCGTCTGCGGTAAAATCGCCTGCAGGAAAACCCGCACCGGGGAGCCGTAGAGATCCCGAGCCGCCTCGACCAGAGACCAGTCCAACCGTTCCACGCTGGCGTACAGCGGCAGGATGATAAAGGGCAGGAACATCGCCACCATGCCCAGGTAGACCGCAAATTCACTGGGATACAGCGAGCCGCCCTTGGGAATCAGCCCCAGCAGGGCCGCCAACCGCGCCAGGGGCGTCCCGGGCGCCAGGAGCAGAAACCAGGCATAGGCCCGAATGACCATGTTGGTCCACAGGGGAACGATGACAATGGTCAGCCAGAAGTAGCGCTTTCGCTCGGGGCGGGTGGCGATAAAAAAGGCCACCGGGTAGGACATCACAATGGAGACAATGGTGGTGACAAAGGCCACCACCACCGAGCGCCAGAGAATCAGCCAGTTGTCTGGCGTCCAGCCGAAACAGCTGAAACCGATCAGCCGCCGATAGTTATCCAGGGAAAAGCTCCAAATCACTCCGCCGTAAGGGCCGCGTTGAGCAAAACCCAGCAGCACCAAGGCCAGACCGGGCAATACGAGCAGCCCCAACAGCCAGAGCAGTCCCGGGGAGAGGTAGGAACAGCCGCGTCTGGCCAGCCGCTGCCAGGAGGAGAGTTCCCCGTACCAGATCATCATCTTGGATTTTCTAGTCATTGAGAATCACCAGCCTTTCCGGCGGCAATTCGAGCCAGATCTCGTCTCCTGGCACCAGACGGCGATCCGGTTTGGCCCGGACCCGCAATGGCCCCGGCTCCAGGAGAAGCTCCACGGAATTTCCCTGATAGATGGTTTCCACGATTTTAGCCTTGACCCCGTTTAAAGCCGGCGCCTCGCCGCAGATCCGAATCCGTTCGGGCCGAATTGATAAGGTGCCTGTCTCCCACGGCGGAGTACCGGCCAACTGCAGCGTGCCTATAGCCGTTTGAACCCCTCCGTTCACACAGGAAGCCGGGATCAAATTGGCCGCCCCCAGGAAGTTGGCGACAAAGGCGCAGTTGGGGGTATCGTAGACTTCTGCGGGAGTGCCCGATTGAATGATCCGCCCCTCGTTCATGACGGCGATCCGCTCCGAAACCACCAAAGCCTCGGCCTGGTCGTGGGTGACCAGAATAAAGGTCTGCCCCAGCTTCTGATGCAGCCGCTTGAGCTCCACCTGCACCTGGGCCCGCAGGCGGGCATCCAACGCCGACATCGGCTCGTCGAGCAGCAGCACCTCAGGCCGGTTGACCAGCGCCCGGGCCAGGGCCACCCGCTGCTGCTGACCACCGGACATCTGATGGGTATAGCGATCCGCCATATTGGATAAGTCCACCATGGCCAGTCCTTGCTCGACGCGATGAAGTATCTCTTTCCGATCCACTTTTCGGGAACGAAGCCCAAAGGCCACGTTTTCAAACACCGTTAGATGCGGAAACAGGGCGTAGCTTTGAAACACGATGTTGACGTGACGCTTGTTGGCCGGCAAGCCCGAGATGTCTTTCCCCCCCAGGAGAACCTGGCCCGAATCAGCCAGTTCGAGACCGGCGATAATACGCAACAGTGTGGTCTTTCCGCAACCGGAAGGCCCCAGAAGGGTAAAAAACTCTCCGGGTTGGATGTCGATAGAGGTGTCGCACAACGCCGTTAACTGCCCGAAGGTCTTCGTGACATTTTTGATGCACAACCCCGTTTTGCCTGCAGATATGTTCATGCCTTTTCCCAATCCTTGTAAGATCTTATTCCCTAGCGGCTTTCATCAGCCGTTGCGCCCGCTGCAGCCGCCTTTCCTGAGGAATGCCCTGTCGCCTGCGGTTGGCCAGTTGTGCGGCCCGCATCCGGACCAGATCGCCGTTGATCGCTTCAAAGAGCAAGGCCCCGGGATGACACTCCTTCACGCAGGCCGGATCCCCGTCGCAGGTGTCGCATTTGTAGGCGACGCCCTTGGGGTTGAGTTCAATCATGCCGTAAGGACACGCCTCAAGACAGTCCCGGCAGCCGGTACATTTTTCATCGGCCACCCGCACCACGCCCCCCTCACCGCGATACAGGGCCTGCTCCGGGCAGGCATCGAGGCAGTCGGCCTTTGGGCACTGAAAACAGATGCTGGGTACCGAATAACCTTGCAGCGAGAAGGTGTTGATGTGAATCCGGGACAACGAAGGGATAAAAGCCCCCTCCTTTACGGCCGAACAAACGTAAGCGCAACGATTGCAGCCAGTGCACAGGTCAGGGTTGGCAAACAGATGCTTGGTCATGATAAGTGTTTCCTTCTCATTTTTTACAGCTGATCCAGGCCAAGATCGGCAAGTTTTTCAGCGGTGGGAACTCCTTTGGCGTTCCAGCCTCGGTGACGATAATAAATCTGCATGGCGGTTTCGAAGTCTTCCCGGGCAAAGACCTTCCCGGCATGGGGTCCTTGCTGGAGACCGCGGGACATGGCGCGTTGGGGCAGGCAGTCATCTGCGGCGGAAAAACCCGCCAGCAGGTTAAACAGCCGGTTCAGATTCCAGATACGCTCTCCGGCCCGTTCAAGCTCCTGGGCCGTCACGGTTTCCCCAAGGCCCACACTGAGCAGCTCGGCTAAAATGTCGGAGTTCACCGATCCCCAGAAATCACAGAGACACATGGCCCACTTGATGCTGTTCCAATTCTGGTTGGCGATCACCTCTTTGGCCAGGGCACCCAGGTCAAAGGGATCCGGGGCAAGGATGGGAAATGCGCGCAGGTGGCACGCGCCGCGCTCGCTGGTGGCATAGGCTAGCCCCATACCGTAATGGCCCCGCGGATCATAGGCCGGTATCTCGAGCCCCTTGACTTCCATGGATACGTCCCCTGCGTCGAATTTTTCGGCCAGTTTTTTGGCCCCCAGGGCCAGGTCCCGCCCCCGCTGGGTAGAAAGCGTCGCGATTTCATAGATAACGGCCAGATATTCATCGGTCTGGCCAAAGCGCAGGCCGAAATCATGCCGGCCGCCTTCTGTCAGTTCCATCGCCATGGAGATAACGCTGCCGCAGGTTATCGTGTCCAGACCCAGGTCATCGCACAGACGGTTGAAGCGGATGACTGCCTCTAGATCGTTGATTTCACAGTTGGAACCGCCCAGACACAGGGTCTCGTACTCGGGGCCCTCCACCTCTGCGGAATGGATCCGGGTAAACTTGCCGCAGGCCATGGGGCAACTGACGCAGGCCCGGTCTCCGAGCTTGGCATTCAAAATGGCATCCGAATTGAGTGCCTCCTTTTTCGCGTTGACGCCGCGCGTGTAATTGCGGGTGGGGTGAATGCCCATTTCGTTGGTCATTTCCACGAGAATGGCTGTGCCCTCGGTGTGGGCCCAGAGATTGTCGTCGGTAAGCAGGTTCTCGCGCTTGTGCCGGCCGATGACCTCGATAAAATCAGCCATATGGGCCACCCGGACTGCGCCCGTGCCGCGGCAGACGATCCCCTTCAAGTTTTTGCTGCCAAACAGGGCCCCTGCGCCGCCGCGGCCAAACTGGCGGTAGGCGTCCGAGCCGATCACGCTATAGGTGATCTGGCGCTCTGCGGCCGGTCCGATGGATAGCGTTCTGGCCAAACTCGTACCGATGGCTTCTTCCAAAAGCTTTTCGGTTTCAAAAACCCCTTTGCCGGTCATCTCTGCCGCCGATTCAAGGCTGACGCGTTCATCAGCGATCTTGAGAAAGACCGGGGAAGCGGCTCTACCGGTAATGACCAGGCCGTCGTAGCCGGCGAGTTTGAGTTCGGGGCCGAAACCGCCTCCGATGTTTGATTCGAAGACCGTGCCGGTATGCGGCGACTTGGAGACCAGACAGAGCCTGGAGCCTAACGGAACCAAGGTTCCGGAAAATGGCCCGGTCATGATCACGACCGCGTTTTCCGGAGCCAGTGGCTCCACGGCGGGCGTTACGTGCTCCCAGTAGTAGCGCAGGGCCAGACCCCATGCCCCCCAGTAGCCCCGGAGCCAGTCCTGGCGTAGCGGTTGGGTAGTCACCTGATTTTGGGTAAGGTCAACGACGAGGATCTTTCCTGCATAAAGGTTCATGATCTGCTCCTTGGAATTTGCTTATGTCCCTGCACCGTGCTGCCACGCGCAGTTTCCCACCGGTTTGAAAATGGCAGAACACCGCCAAAGCCGATTCCCGTGGGTGCTGAGGCGGGCCGACCGGGGTCCGCCGACAGTGCCGATTGCACCTTTGAGGTCAGCAAATCCCATGCCACGAGCCTCGACTCCCTGGCCAGGCATCCGGGCTCAAAGGCCGTCGGAAAGATAATAAGTTTTGAATATTTAATAAAATTACGATACGTTAAAGTATGAATGGGTCTCAGGGGCGGCAGCCACGCAGGGCAGGGGAAACGGGGAAAATCAGAAAACCGACGCCGGTTCAAAACTGTAATGCACCGGCTCGGCACCGGGAGGTGATGCAACCGTGCATTTTTTATGGATTCCGGCCGCCGCGGAATCCATAAATACCGTACTTCTTAAGCTTTCGCGCAATCGTGGACTGATTGACCCCTAACGCCTCGGCCATGCGATACTGGTTGCCGTAGATTTGTCCCGCCTCGATCAGAAGCGACTTTTCCACGTTTTCAAGCATCTGGGAAAGGGTCAGTTGCTCTGGCCAGCCCTTGACCGGCTGGGCCTCGGCCTCGGTGCCGGGACAGGCGCAGACACTGATATCTCGGGGCAAGTCCTGCACATCAATGATTACGGTATCGGTCATCACCACCAGCCGCTCGCAGATATTCATCAGTTCCCGCACATTGCCCGGGTAGGGATAGGTCACCAGGGCATCGAGGGCTGCGCGGCTCACGCGTTTGTGAAGGTTGTTTTTAGCCCCAAACCGATCGATAAAGTAGCCGATGAGGGCCACGATGCAGTCTCGACGCTCGCGCAGCGGCGGGATGGTCAGTGGAATAACGTTTAGCCGGTAATACAGATCCAGCCGAAAGGTCTTTTCCTTGACCATCTGTTCCAAATCCCGGTGCGTGGCCGCCAGGATGCGAACATCGATGGTTCGGCCGATCGTGCCCCCCAGCCGGGTGACGCGTCCATCTTCGAGAAATCGCAACAGTTTGACCTGGGAGGCGATGGGCAGCTCGGCGACTTCGTCGAGAAATAAAATACCCCCGTCGGCCATCTCCAGATATCCGGGTTTTGCGCACTGGGCACCGGTAAAG
>JBJKSK010000082.1:0-7831 GCA_046704125.1 Desulfobacterales bacterium
ATTCACAGGCAAGGTAAAGATTCTGGCAAAGATGCCCAGCGTCCAATAATATTGCTTTGTGATGTGATACCATTGACTCTATTTTTTCCGAACGTTCAGGTATACAACTCCAGATAAACATTGCTGCCGCATTTTTTATAAAGCTCTGGTGCCCGCAAGCTTCAATGATAGCCTCGTCTTTCAGCATATCTGTATATAATGGCAGTAATTTGTGTTGTAAATATTCGTATTTATATATTCCAGCCTTTAAATCTTGAATGTTTTTGATTATCAGATAGGTTTCGAATGGATGAGCTTTACAAGCTGAAGGAACTGTTCTAAGTGTTTTACCCGTTTTCAATATCTTGGATAGACCTTGGGTCGCCCATAGCAGATAAGACAATTCTTGAAGTGAAACTTTATTTTTTGAATACTTTCTTAGCGAACGTCTATCCTTAAAGCAAGTCAATATGTCTGCAATAGCGAGGGAAACATCCGAAACATCAGGCAGGCCCAATGGTTCATTACTATAGTTTAGTTCATACTTTGCTCCAGAAGATGTCTCTGATTTGTCTGATGGCCTAACTGGTTCCTTGTAGTCTGATTTTAGAAAATCTCGGTTGTTTTTCATTTTATTACCTTGTGATGCGGACTAAAATGCCAAGTGACAGCCAAAGCCTCCATCGACTCTGGCTGTCGCCTGGACTGTCAGCACGTTTCAGTGGCCTATGCGCCCAAGGAATATTTAATTCCTACGCCGCTTTGACCCTGTCGCCATGCAGCTCACGAGCTGCCTCTGCCATGGCGTTCTCGCTGAGCTGATGCCCACTGGCTGCCATCATGCTTGCCAGCAATTCTTTGGTTTCATTTCGGCTGTTAATGCGCGGAAAATCAATGTCTGGAACCGGTACATCGAGAAATTTACACAGCGGCTCCCAACCATCGCTGACTTGATACACAAAAAGCCTTTCCGCTGCGATCGAATCAATGATTTCTGCTGATCGTCTATTAAAAAATTCGACCATATACTCCCTGTCCTGCATACGATTCTCCATCCTGTCCCACATGGTCTTTTGTATCATCTCTCCAAACGGAGAATTTTTCATGAAACGGGCAAACTCGGCAGAGTGAATGGTCTCATTGGCTGAATCAAACCACGTGTTGGCATCACGGGTGGTCAGGATGACCTTCGCCTCTGGATAATAGGCAGAAAGTTCTTTCCAGTAATTGCATCCGGGATTATCAACAGTTGCAGAATATCCGTGGTATATTTTATCCCAATCGGCTCTGCCCTCGGCTGCATTGATCCAGTATTGAATGTATTCGGGATTTTTCAAAACTTCGGTCATGTGATAGCAATGACCAATATTTAATGTTTCAAGAGCGACTTTAAGTGAGGCCGTTCCAGTCCTGCCCATGCCGACCCCGATTATTTTCAATGCCATGGTTTTTCTCCCATAAACAGATTGGTTGTTCAATTCATATCATCATTTACAGTTATGTCACCACTTCGTTTGCACATTTGTCGGCTCAAGCAATTCACAGCCGTCTTCCCCTTGGGCTATCCTCCTCCCTTTGCACCCTATGGCCAGCCTTGCTCGAACGTCTTCAAGGAATCCGCAGCTACCCACGGCTGTGCCGACCGCTCTCCTGACATGTCTTGTACGCCTGGCGCTGCTGAGGGCATCCCTCAGCTCCTTTTCATCTGGCGGTCGGCAGTTCCTGAACATCAAACTTGGGACCTCCATTTCCTTTTGTCAAATATTGGGATCTGATAACCATAAAAGGGGCTATGCCCTCTGGGGGCCGCCAGAGGGGGGGCCGAGTGGGTCGGAGTTGGTCTATATATCCGTTGAGCGCCGGGACGATTGCCAAAAAAGGCATCAAATACACCGATGACCAGGCGGATGCTTTCTGGTTGGCCGGACGCTGTTGATGGGCGCTATGGGTGACCCGGTTGGTTTCAGGCGGACTCCGCATCGTCTCGACCCCGGCAGGACTTTGCAGAATCCTTTCCGTTCTTGCAATACCCCGGGGGATATGATAGGAGCAGACAGGCTTGTAATCATTCAGCATCAAACTCCGTACAGCGTGCCGGACAAGTCGCCGAGAGCACAAATCCTCCAGTAGCCCGGACACAGATTTCTCGGCGGCTGCCCTTTCCGCATGGGGTACGATCCCTGCCAACCTGCCGGTTTTCACAGGTTTTGACTTTGGTTTGAGTGACACAACGGCGACCCGACGCCGTGAGCGGAAGTGTCCCGAAATCTGCCGCCAGAGGAACCCGGGAAGCTGCTACTGTCTTCAATATCTGTTCCTTCAGCAACTCAACCAGGAGAAAGGAGTCATGCCATGGCAAAGGGTTTTAAAGCAATCAGCTGTCTGATCGCGCTGCTGTTCGTGGTCACGGGCAGCGCCGCGGTGGCGCTGGCGGGCGATGCCACCCATTTCAAGAAAGAATACAAACTGACCCTGAACGTGGGCCCGTCTTTCTACTGGGGCATGGGCGCCACCAAATTCGCCGAACTGGTCAAGGAAAAGACCCACGGCCAGATCAACGTCAAACCTTTTTACAGCAGTTCCCTGCTGCGGGGCGCTCAGCTCAAATCGCCGCAGATGGTCGCCACCGGCGTGATCGACTGCGCCTATGAATCCACCATCAATACCTCCACCGTCATCCCGGCGATGAACATCTTCTCCCTGCCGTTTTTCATCAACAACTTTCAGAACCTGGACAGGATGGAACACGGCCAAACCGGGGCCGCCCTGTTTGCAGACATGAACAAGATCGGTCTGCAGGGACTGGCCTGGGCCGAAAACGGGTTCCGGGAAGTCACCAACAGCAAGCGCCCCATCCGCACTCCCGCCGATCTCAAAGGACTGCGCATCCGGGTGGTGGGCAGCCCCATCTTCGTCGACATCTTCCGCCAGTTGGGAGCCGATCCGGTCAACATGAACTGGGGCGACGCCGTCACCGCTTTTCAGGAAGGGGTGGTCGACGGGCAGGAAAACCCGGTGGGCGTGCTGGTGCCCCTGCAGATCTTTCAGTACCACAAGTACATCACGTTCTGGAATTACCTGGTCGACCCGGTGATCATCTATTGGAACAAGAAAGAATGGGATGGTTTTCCCAAAAATATTCAAAAGGCAATCATGGAGGCTGCCCAGGAATCGGCCACCTACGAAAAAGCCTTGTGCCGGGCCGGTCTTGACGGCAACAAGTCGATCGACATCCTGAAAAAGGAATTCAATTACACCATGGCCGTGCCCGATCCGGTCAAATATTTCGAAAGCCACGGCATGACCGTAACCTTTCTCGACAAGTCCCAGCTCGATGCTTTCAAGAAGGCCACCAGGCCGATCTACAAAAAATGGATACCGATCATCGGCCGGAGCATCTACGAGAAGGCCAAGCATGATATGGCCCAATAGTCTCTTTTCGTGCGATATACCCCTGTGGAGCGCCTGCGTCGCAGGGGTTTTTCTATTTCCGCGAGTCAACGGATGGTTCTAATTGAAACATGAACGCGCCGCATCCCGCTAAAGATTTCCAGAGACAAGACGACCACGGCAACAGGAAAACCTCGCTGCGGTCCTTCCGCATTGACCACTGGATCGTGGCCACGCTGCTGTTTCTCATGGCGACGATAGCCTTCATCAATGTTCTGAGCCGCTATTTTTTCCACTTCTCGTTTGCCTCGACCGAGGAGATCACCATCAACATGTTCGTGTGGATGACGGTGGTCGGCTCCGGCATCGCCTTCGGCCGCGGCGGCCACCTCGGCATGGTGACGCTGTTCAAGCTGTTTCCCTTGCGCTTCAAGAAGGCGGCGGTCGTCTTCAGCTCGCTGTTGAGCGCATCGCTGTTCATGCTGGTCAACATCTACATGATCCAGTCCATCTACCAGGAAATCACGATTTTTCACGCCACCTCGGGAGCTCTGGGAATACCGGTGTGGATTTACTACACCGGCGTGCCGGTGCTGTCGGTATTTGTATTCAAGGGCATTTACCGCGGCACCACGGCACGCCTGGCCGATCTTGAATTCGAGGGAAGGGAGAAATAATGGCGGTCACCGTGCTCAGCGTCTCCCTTTTGATTCTGATGGGACTGGGCGTGCCGATCGGCACCTGCCTGGGAATTGCCGCGGTGGTGACCATTTATGAGTTCCACCTGGGAATCGGCATGCTGGGGATCAATTTCAGCTCCGGCATCGCTTCCTTTCCCCTGCTGGCCATCCCCTTTTTCGTCCTGGCCGGAGTGGTTCTGGAGCGGGCCGGACTGGCCGCCACCATCGCCAATTTTTTTGAACTGATCGTGGGTCAAATGGTCGGCGGACTGGCTGTGGTCTCCGTTCTGACCTGCATCTTCTGGGGAGCCTTGTCGGGTTCCGGACCGGCGACTACCGCGGCGGTCGGCCTGATCCTGCTGACCCCCATGATGAAGCACGGCTACGATAAAAGCTTCGCCGGCGCCACCATCGCTACGGCGTCGGACCTCTCCATCATCATCCCGCCCAGCATCGCCTTTATCATCTACGGCAACATCACCAGTGTTTCGGTCAGCGCGCTGTTTCTGGCAGGCATCATCCCGGGGCTGCTCACCGGTGTGGGCCTGGTGATTGTGGCCTACTTCGTTTCCCGCCGCAGAAATTACCGCGGCATGGAAAAACGCGGCAATCTCAGGGAAATCCTGATTGCCCTCCGCAAGTCCGTGTGGGCCCTGCTGACCCCGGTGATCATCCTGGGGGGTATCTACGCGGGCATTTTCACCCCCACCGAGGCGGCGGTGGTTGCCGTATTTTACAGCCTGTTCGTCGGTTTTTTCGTCTACCGCAGCATCACCTTCTGCGATTTCGTGCAGATCCTGGTCGACGCCAGCGTGACCAGTTCGGTGATCATGTTTATTGTCACCTTTGCGGGTATTTTCACCTGGGTGGCTTCGGTGATCGGAGTGGTCGACAAGGCGGCGCATTTTATCATCCGCATCTCCCCCAACGCCGCGGTGATGATCATTCTGGTCGATCTGCTGCTGCTGGCTCTGGGAATGGTGCTCGACGCCATCTCCATTTCCTACCTGATCATGCCCATCCTGATTCCGGTGCTGGCCGCCTTCAAGATCGATCCGCTCTGGTACGGAGTGATCTTCATCTGCGCCCTGGCCATCGGCCAGGCCACCCCGCCGGTGGGGGTCAACCTGTTCACGGCCGCCAATCTCATCCACGGCGATATCGATTCGGTGGCCAAAGAGGCGCTCGTGTTCGTGGCCATCAGCGCCGTGGCACTGGTGATCATCTCGCTGGTTCCCGAGCTGTCCCTCTATCTGCCCGTCAAAGCCGGACTCTATAGGCCGTAGCAACGGGCGGGCTTGTTGAGGCGCTGCCTCTATCTCACATAACTTCCTGCATTTATGTCAATGGTACACCCGGTTGCATGATCCATCAGGCCGCTGGCCAGAAAAACAACGCTGGGCGCTACATCCTCTGGTTCTGTCAATTTGCTTAACGACAGCTCATCGACTATGGATGCTTCTCCATGTTTTTCAATATATTCGTCTGCCATCGGTGTCCTGACAAATCCGGGTGCTATGATAAATGCTTTTATATTATCTTTTCCGTAAGCTCTTGCGATAGTTCGGGTCAAGGCCACCAACCCTCCTTTTGACGCCGCATAAGCCCAATAATCCTTGGAATCTCCGCGAAATGCGGCTCTTGAAGCGATGTTTATGATGCGTCCCCCGCCGCACTTGACAAAATGCGGGATTGACAGCTTGCATAGCAAACCGGCCGAGGTTAAATTGATTCTTAATGTTCTATCCCAGACATCCAGCCAGTCCGTATCAGGGTCGTCTATCGGGGAGCTCAAATATACACCGGCATTATTTACAATCGTATCGATTCTCCCATATACCCCGACCACCTCCTCAAATAATCCTGCGGTTTCAGATGCGCTACTCAAATCAGCCTGAAATATTTTAGAGTCATTGCCAATTTCTTTTTGCAGCACTTCCGCTTTTTGCCGATTCCGGTTAAAATGGATCGCCACGGTTGCGCCCGCTTGAGATAAACGATGCGCCATGGCTTGGCCTAAACCGCTTGTAGCTCCCGTCAAAAAAACAACATTATGGTCCAACTCTACTTTCATACGCTTCAGTTCTCCGTTACTCTGTGAATATCGATCGCAGCGCATCCGTTGCCTTTCTGTCAAATGCCGGGACCTGCCTCCGCTGGTTTTCCTTACCTTCTCTTGGCTGTCTTGCCGGCTCGTGCTTCAGGATCGTGTTCTCCTAAGGCGCTTGATCATGAGGCTTCAGCCCCCCCATCCGCTGCCGATCAACGGTCATGGCCTCTGGATTCAAAACCTCGTCCTTACCAAGCCCCGCGTGTAACCATGCTTCGAGCTGATTGGCGGCAATCTCGACGAATTCATGAAACACCTCCCTTACTTTCCATCCGATGTGCGGCGTCAGCAATACATTGGGCAACGTTCTCAAAAGGCTTGACGGGGGAAGCGGTTCGACCGCAAACACGTCCAATCCGGCACCCGACAACCTTTCTTCCTGCAAGGCCTCAACAAGGGCCGGCTCGTCAACAATCGCTCCGCGGGACGTATTGATCAGGATGGCACCGTGTTTCATTTTCCTCAATCTTTCACGATTCAAGAGGCCGCGAGATTCCTCTGACAACCGAAGATGAATGGAAACCACATCGGCTTTCGCGAGCACGTCTTCCAGCGGGAGGCGGTTGACGCCAAATTCATCGACTTTAGGGCCGGATCCTTCTCTGTCCCACGCCATCACGTTCATCCCGAAAGCCTCTGCCAGCCGGGCTACAGGACGCCCGTGCCGACCGTACCCGAGAATCCCTATCGTCCGACCCGCCAGCGACTGTCCAATCAGCGCAGGCCAACCACCGGTTTTCATCTCTGTGGTCAGTGGATAAATCTGTCTGATCAAACCAAGCATCAGCCCAAAGACCAGTTCCGGGACGACGGCCATGGGTTTCGACACGCCTCGGCCGAGAGCGACGACGATACCACGTTTGGTTGCGGCAGCGTGGTCCAGGTGGTAGGCATGCCCGCCGGTCTGCAGTACAAGCTCCAGCTCGGAACAGGCGTCAAAGAATCGGTCGTCCAGTGTTGTTCTCTCACGGAGTGCCAACAGTATGTGGAAGCCCTTCAGGAGATGGGCGTTTTGGACTCCTATCGGGTAATCGAGAATATTGACGTCCGCAAGCTGGCGCAGACGATCCATCGCGGGAGCCGCCGCCAACTCACCTTCATAATCATCCAGGACCAACAGTTTCACGCGCTTCATGATGTATCACCTTGCTGCCAGGCATGCTCTGCCTAAGGATCCGGATTCAGCGGTCCGGCTTTTGGGGTCCGCCGAATCAGGCAGGTCATGCGATTATTTGGTAATTTCTCCAAAACTTCTGGCGGTTAACGGCGTTTTGGAACGGAGATGTTTTCTAATCTTTTTTCCCGATCATGACGTCGTCGTTTCGCCCGACGAATGACATGCCCGCTGCTTTCATCCATGATTTTACTTCCGGTTCGGTATAGGTGTCGCCACCGGGAGTATTCACGATCATATTCAAGGCGAAAATGGCGCCAAACGGCGGACTGATGCGGTCATTGTTCATGATGAAATCCGAAACGACGATTTTTCCACCGGGGTTTAAGGCGTCGCCTATTTTGACAAAAAGCGCCTGATTCTGCTTTGGCGAGTTGCTGTGAATAATGGCGGAAAGAAAGGCCAGATCGTATCCCTGGGGCAATTCATCCTTGTTGTAGTCACCGGCAACGGTGTCGATTCTATCCCCCAGCCCTTCCTTTTCGAAATATCCCCGGG
>JBJKSK010000083.1:0-6175 GCA_046704125.1 Desulfobacterales bacterium
CGTTTCGTAAGGCAGGACGGTTTCGTTGATTCTAAACTCGTACGGGTTCAATTCAGGTTCCGCGTCCTTGACCGGCGCGGGAACCTCGGTTTCATAAAACCGCTTGACCTTGGCGATGAAGTTCAGCTGCTCCTTGGTGGCCTCATCGGAATCAATGAACAGACAGTCCGCATTTTCCTGCCAGATCTCTGGTTTTTTGAACGGGGAATCGATATGGGGCATCTCTCCGCGGTTGATCTGGTGGGCGAATTTGATGATAAACGATGCCTGTGCCTGCCGGAAAACCTTCGTCAGCGCGATGCAACGGACCGCCCCCGATGCAATGATATCCCGCAGGACATTGCCGGCACCTACCGACGGCAGCTGGTCCGCGTCGCCGATAAACAGGATCTGGCTTCTTTGCGGAATAGCCTTTAGCAGGCAAGCCGTCAGGCTGATATCGAGCATGGAGCATTCATCGATGACAATGAAATCGACATCCAGCGGGTTTTTCTCATTTTTTTTGAACTCGCCAAGCTGCCACCCCAGCAGCCGGTGAATGGTCTTGGATTCGCTGCCGATGACGTCCATCATCCGCTGGGCGGCCCGGCCGGTCGGAGCAGCCAGCAGGACTTTGCGTTTCATCGCCTCCAGCAATCTGACGAGGATCAGGGTCGTGGTGGTTTTTCCGCAGCCGGGACCGCCGGTCAAAACGGAGAATTTCTCGCCAATGATCCGGCGGACCGCATCGGCCTGTTCCGCGCTCAGTGAAAAGTTTTTGGCCTTGCAGTATCGGTTGATCCAATCCTCCACGCGTCTTGGATCCACCCGGGGTGGATTTCCCGGGCTCGAAAGTCTCCTGGCCACGTAACGCTCATCAAAATAAAGCGATTTGGAGTAATAGCAGGGTTCGGATGCGCCGCTCGATTTCTTAAGCTCGTGGGCCATGACAAGCCCGTCGTGTTTCAGCTGATCGAGCAGAGCAGGGATCCGGTCATCGAGTCTTAATTCCAGCAGCTCGTCGACCTGGTCCGTAATCTGGGATCTTGTCAGGTAGCAGTGGCCAAACTCCCGGCTGGCCGCCAGCACATGATTGATGCCGGCCCTGATCCGTTGCGGGCTGTCTTTTTCAAGACCGATGCTCACAGCGACTTTATCCGCCGAAAAAAATCCGATGCCATAAAAATCCCGGGCCAGCCGGTATGGGTCTTCCTTCACGTATTCAACCGCCTTGTCACCGTATTCTTTGTAAATCCGAACGGCAAAAAGCGTGCTGATGCCGTGAGACTGCAGAAACATCATCACGTTTCGGATAGCCCGGTGCTCGACCCAGGCCTGGCTGATCGTGGCCAGCTTCTTCTGGGCGATCCCCCTTATCTCCATGAGCCGCTCGATCCGGTTTTCGAAGATCTCGAGGGTTTCGGCGCCAAAATGCCTGACGATTTTTTTGGCTGTTTTTGGCCCCACGCCGTTTATAAGACCCGATCCAAGGTATTTTTCCAGCGCGGCGGTGGTGGCCGGTTTTCTCTCAACGGCCTTGGTGGCCTTGAACTGGCGGCCGAATTTGGGGTGAACCGTCCACGCCCCGTGAAACTCCATCGTGGCCCCGGCAAACACCTTCGTCTGATGGACAGTCACGGTTTCCTGCTGGTGAGGATTGTCAAAAGGCGATACACGCAAAACGGACCACCCGTTGTCCGGGTTGTGATAGGTGACGCGGTCCACGATCCCGCTGACGGTTTCGCTGATGTTTCCCGGCTGCCTGACCTGCTGGTTTCCCATGCCCACCCCGAGCCCGCCATGAAGAAAGGCGCGGCAAAATATCCGGCCGGCGTTTCCCGGTCCTGCAAAAACAATCCCGGCAGCTTATGTCCCAGTCAAAAATATGATGCAAAACCGCCGGGCCGCCAACTGCATTGAATCCATACCCGTCCCGGTCGATCCTTCCCCGGTCTTGCCCGAATGCGTCCGAAAACAGGCCCTGTGCCGGCTGACGGCGCTGGTGCAACACCAGCTGCCCCGCTTCGGCGCGTACCAGGACACCATGAGGGCCGAAACCGCGTTGCCGTTTTCTACCCTCCTTTGCGTCCAACGCCACCATGCTGGAGTGTTTCCGGAAAGCCCGGTCAACGCAGGATCAACCAGACGCCTGACAGCGTCAGAAAAATGCCGAGGCTGCGAGTCAGATCGATCGGATGGAAACGGGCTCCCATGAGGCCGAACTGGTCGATCAACACACCGGTGATGAATTGCGCCGCCACCATGATGGTAAAGGCCGTGACCAGCCCCAGCCGCCGGGCGCTGTAGCCGATGGTCCCGACGATCACGAGACCGGCGGCACCGCTTAGCAGCGCATACCACGGCACAGCGGAAATGGACCCCAGCTTTCCCCCGCGCACCGCCAGCATGGCGAGGCTGATCAGCAGCCCGCCTCCGGCGTAGGTCAAGAAAACCCCCTCCAGGGTGCCCAGGTCCTTGTCCATGAGACTCAAAAGCTGTCCTTGGATCGAGATGGCGGCGCCGCCGACCACCGCCGCGAGCATCACCCACACCGCGCTGTTCATGGTTTTTTCCCCTTCACCGATCCCCTCGACGTCCCCGGGACGGAGGTGTTGCCGCCTCCCGCCCGCTTCACTTCGGCCAGGAAACGTATCCCCTTTCTTCCAGACTTGGGGAGTTTCGTCAAAAACGATGTTGAACTTGAGAAAAGTCAAGGCGAAAACAGCCCTTTTCCGGGAGAGACCCTTGTGAAAACCCCGGTACGTGCAAAAGGAGACACCAGTTTTGAAAGCAAATCGAACCGATTCCGCGAAAGACAATAACATCATCGGAGGGGAAAGTCAGCAAGTGTCCACCGGGAAACAGATCCAGAAATACGAGGTGCTCGCCCGGTCGTACCGGGTAAAGGGGACGGTTTTCAAGGAAGACGGCTCTGATCCGGGGGATATCGGGATCGCAGCACATTTCCCGGCAAGGGTTCGCGGACCCAAGGACGGTTTTTCTCACCACCGCCGTTTGCTTGCCGGTGATGAACTCGGCCGCACGGGGCCAATCCGCGAACCGGTTCGTCTGCGGGACCATCCGGTGGAGCACCGGTTCGCCGGCCACCAGCGTTCAAATCCGGCTGAACAGATAACGGCCCTTGCCGCCATCACAGGATGCGTCACCGGATTTGCGGCCCGAAGCGCCAGGTCCGGGGGGTCACATCCTCGTGCGGGCGTTGAACTGTTCGATCAGCCGGTCAATGGTTTCCACCTGCCCGTGAATCCGATCCCAGTAATCGGGGAAATCGTACCACTGGGCATCGAGTTCGTTCAAATCCTTGTCCTGCTGTTCAATCCAGGTGAAATACTTCAGATTATGGATCCTTCGCTTGTCATAATGGCTCAATTCAAGCATGTGCCCGATGGATTGCCCCAGAAGGCAGCGGTGATGGTCCGTCGCCGCCTGAGCCTCGGAATAAGGCCCCAGCAGCCGGTTCATCTCGTTTAGACGCGTCTGGTAAAGGGTCATGGAATCGGTAAATACCGTCATTACGACATCGCGGCGGGTCAACCCGTAGTATTTGGCGAATTTGACGGCGCACAGGAGGTTTCCGATGCTGGAAATTCCTAGAAGGGGCAGCCGGGAGATAAAGCTTTCCGGCAGCCCCAGTTTCTGCAGATAATCCCATCCCTCCGGATGGTTGAACAGCCGGATCAGGTTCAAGCACGCGTCGTCATCCACCGCGACAACCAGGTCCGTGTTTCTGACATTATGGATCCACGGGATATGCTTGTCCCCTATCCCTTCGATGCGGTGGGCGCCGTATCCGTTATACAGCAGCGTCGGGCACTGCAACGCCTCTCCGGCCACGATTCTGCCGTCGGGATGGACTTTCTTCAGATAGTCTCCGGCGCCCAAGGTCCCCGCGGACCCGGTCTGGGAAACGAACCCGGCAAAACGATCGTCTTGGGACATCACCTTCCGCAGTACTTCTTCCATGGCGTTTCCGGTTATTTCATAATGCCAGAGATGGTTCCCGAACTCTTCGAATTGATTGAAGATGAATATGTCGTCCCGGGAGGATCTGATTTCCCGGCATTTATCGAAAATTTCCTTGACGTTGCTCTCGCCGCCCGGCGTGGCGACAACCTCGCCGGAGACGCTTGAAAGCCACTCAAACCGCTCCCTGCTCATCCCCTCTGGAAGTATCGAAATGGATTCGCAGCCCAAAAGGGCCGCATCGTAGGCCCCTCCCCGGCAGAAGTTGCCGGTGGACGGCCAGACCGCCTTATGCCGGGTCGGATCGAACTGGCCGGTCACCAGCCTGGGGACCAGACAACCGAAGGTGGCCCCCACCTTGTGCGATCCGGTTGGAAACCATTTCCCCACAAGGGCCAGGATGCGGGCATCGACTCCCGAAAGCTCGGGAGGAATTTCCATGAAATTGACGCCGTCAAAGCCCCCGCCTGTTTCGACGGGCTCGTTTTTCCAGGTGATTCGAAAGAGGTTGTGAGCATCAATGGCCCACAGATCGATTGCTTTCAAAGCGCTTTTTATTCCCGGAGGGATCGCTTCGGGATGTTTCAGCTCATGGAAAGTCGGGATAACCATGTTTTTTTCGCGGGCCCGCTGGATGGTTCGTTCCAATTGCGTTTCATTGATCGTCAGATCGATCATTTGGCTTCCTTTCAAAAATATTCAGACGACGACCAGCTCACGAGGCGCCCTGGACAGAATTTCATATCCGTCTCCGGTGACCAGCACATCTTCCTCTATATTGAAATGGCCGTCGGCGGTGGCGATGGTCGGTTCGATGGTTATGGTCATTCCCGGCTTCAAGACGGTGTCGTCATAAAGGGCGACATGGGGCATTTCGGTGGTGGCCATGCCGATTCCGTGGCCGTTCCGCCAGGCCCTGTTGGAAGCAGAGGAGGAGCAGTCGCCCTGGCCCCAAAGGTCTTTCAATCCGGCCTTTTCGAATTCGATACTGCATAGCCGGGACAACTCGCAGGTTCTTAGCCCGGGCCTGATGGCTTCGACCGTTTTCCGGGTTGTCCGGATAACCCGTTCATACAGGTCGGCTTGCCGGCCGGAAGGCGCTCCTACGGCAGCCATCCGGGAAAAATCGGAGGCGTACCCATTGACCTGGCACCCGCTGTCCATCCAGAAAAGATTGCCCCTGACCAGAGCGTGGTCGCCGGGCATGGTCAAGAAGCCGCTTTCATAGTTGTAAGGCCCCGAATTGGTGACCGCCCAGGCGTTTGACCCGCCCTGTGCCGTGGTATGGTCGATCATCATCCGGGCCGCCGCTTTTTCCGTCATTGCCTCCCGGACCGCCCGGAAGACATTTTCGAAGGCCCGGCTGGTTATCGCGCAGGCCTTTCTGATACAGTCGATTTCCATCTGCGACTTTATCATTCTCAGCGACCATAAAAGATCGGAAGCATCCATGAAGCAGGCATTCGGCAGGTCGTCTGTGATTTTCACAAAGTCGTTGTAGGACAGGCCCAATCGCTGTTCCCTGCCCAATTCGGCGCCGATTCTGGCGCAAGCCATTCCTTTGTCCCTGAATACGGCCTTGATCAGCTCCACCGGAGGGCCCTGCATGGAAGCATACGTTCGAATATCTTCGACCCACGACTCCCTTTTCTGGGAGGCTTCAAAGAATTCGTGGACCACCATCACCGGCTCCCCTTTTCGGGGAACCAGCAGAAAAGTGGGCCTGGAAAACGAAAAATCGCCGTGACCGCCGCTGAAATAGGTGAAGTTGTTGGACTCGGTAACCAGCAATGCATCCAGGCCGCCGTCAGCTATCGCCCTGCCGGCGCTTTCCCACCTTCTTTCATATTCGATTTTGGGGAAACGCTTGTGTCCGGCCATTTTACTGGATCCTGAAATTTCATTTTGCAAAGAGTTTTTGTGGAAATTCGATGAATAGTTCGCATCCGCGATCGGTTATGAGCAAAGGTTCACTGCACTCGAACCCATAGGTGTCCAGCCATATTCCCGGCATAAAGTGCAGCGTCATCCCGGGTTCCAGGATCGTTTTATCCCCGGATCTCAGGCTCACCGTATGCTCGCCCCAGTCGGGCACGTAATTCAGGCCGAAGGAATAGCCCACCCGGGACGGCTTTACCACGCCGGTGTGGGCAATCGCTTCCCGCCAGCGCGCCTCCACCTCCTCGGCGGTCACGCCGGCTTTGATGAAACC
>JBJKSK010000084.1:0-5054 GCA_046704125.1 Desulfobacterales bacterium
CCCCGGCCCAACAGGAGGTTGATGGTCTCACCAAGCTACACGATGCTTTCCAGGTCGACACCGGACTCGGGCTCGTCGAGCATCACCAGGTCGGGCTGCTGGGCCAAAAGTTGAAGCAGCTCGGAGCGTTTGATCTCACCGCCGGAAAAATTGGCGTTGACGTCCCGGTCCAGAAAATCGGTCATGCGAAGCTTTTCGGCCATCGCGGCCACATCGGTCCGGCGGCCGCGGCCACAGATTTCCACCAGGCCGCGGGTCTTTAAGCCGTTGATGGTCGGCGGCCGTTGAAAGGCCACCCCGATGCCAAGCTGGGCCCGTTCATGAATCGGCATGCGGGTGATATCTTCGCCTTTGAAAAGGATCTTGCCGTGGGTGACCTTACAGCCTGAAAACCCCATGATGGTCATCATCAACGTCGATTTTCCTGACCCGTTGGGGCCAAACAGGATATGGGTCTCACCCTTGGGAATTTCCATGTTCACGTTTTTGAGAATCGGTTTTCCACCGACTTCTACCCGGAGTTCTTCGATTTGCAGCATGAGGCCGTCCTTGCGAGCTCGTTTCGTCTTTTTCGAATCTGTGGCATGTCTTGGTACAACAGCATCGATGGGTTTTCAAAAACCGCCTGGCGATGGGGCGAATCGGCCGGGGGAGCCCGTAAGCCGAATTCTGTGCCCGGCACAGGTTGCCCCGGGCCGGGAAACGATCATTCATCTGTGGATGCCGGTTGCCCGGCACCTCTTGCGACCTACCCGGGAGCTTGGACGGGCCATCCTCAAACACTCCCCTATTTGGTCTTGCACCGGGTGGGGTTTACCAAGCTTCCCCGGTCACCCGGGGAACTGGTGCGCTCTTACCGCACCGTTTCACCCTTGCCCCGCCTTTCAGGCGAGGCGGTCTGCTCTCTGTTGCACTTTCCTTCGCGTTGCCACGACTCCACGTTATGGAGCACCCTGCCCTGCGGTGTTCGGACTTTCCTCCAGTCTCCCCGTGGGGGGACCAGCGATCGTTTGGGCTCCCCCGGCCGATCCATCGTCGCCATAAACGGCTTGATCCTCTTACTTGAAAGCTTTCCCGGCGTCAAACCCTTTGGCCTCCGGCAAATTGGATATTTCACTGTCCATTCCAGTAAATGATGCGCTGGCAGTGGGGGCAGAAATTCAGCACTTCGCTGGATTTTAGCTCATTATAGCTCTGTGGCGGGATGTTGAGGTTACACCCCTGGCAGGTGGCGCCGATCACGGCAGCTATGGCATCGCCTGAGATTCGATGTCGCACCTGACGGTAAAGCTCGTAAAGCTTTGCATCCACCAGGCCAAACACCCGCTCCCATTCCTGCTGGCAGATAGCCAGGTGCTTTTCATTTTCCCGGCTTTCCTGTTGGATTTTCTCCTTGGTTTCAGACACCTGGCGGGCCACGCTCTGGTATTGGGCCTGCAGGGCGGCAAGCTGGGATTGAGCGGTCTCGATATCGTAGAGACAGGCCAGCATCCGGTCTTCGTGCTGGGAATCGATGCGTTTGAGTTCATCGATTTCTTTAAGCAGCAGCTGGTATTCCTTGTTGGTCTTCACAGAGTGGAGCCGCTCCTGGCTCTTTGCCTGACGGGCCCGGTTTTGCTGGGCTTCCCGGTCGTATTCCCGGTAAGTTTTTTTCAGCGTCTCGATCTGGTCCCGGCATTGGGAAAGCCGTGTCTCGACATCCTGAAAGCGTGCTTCGGCTTCGGTCATCTTGCCCTGGACCTGGGAAAGCATCGCTTCGATATCGGACCTTTTCTTTTCGATGGTTTGAAGTTGAACCAGAACGTGAATCTTTTCTCTCATCATCTGCTCCCGATAGCCAATGGCGGGTTGCTGTAAATATCAATCATCCGAAACTCCGGGCATGTCGCCTCAAGATCAACTGGCGCGGAAGGGATCCGTTTCCACCGGAGAAGGGACCACCGTCGCCTTCAAACCGGAGGCAGCCAATTCGTTTTTGAGTCTTTGCGTCAAGTCCTTTACCGCAATATGCTCGGTGCCGAAGTGGCCCGCATCGATTAATCCGACATCCCGTGCCTGGGCGTCCCGGGCGTTGTGATACCCCAGGTCCCCGCTGATATAGGCCTGGGCGCCGGAGGCAAAAAAGGCGTTCATCAGACTCGATCCGCTGCCTGAGCACAGCGCCAGGCGACCAACGATCAGATCCGGCCGACCCGCCACTTTGAGCGTTTCGATACCCAGGGCCTGTTTCACCAACCCGGCCAAATCCGCCAGAACCACCGGGGCCGGCAACTCGCCCACCCGGCCCAGGCCCTGGCCCGTGGCCTCGGGCCGCAGCGGGTAAACATCCACGGCCATGGTCTCATAAGGATGATTTTTTTTCAGGTGAGCCACCACGGAATCGATATCGGAGGCCTCCACCACCGTTTCGATGCGAACCTCGTCGACCTCGGCGCGGGTCTCAGGCTGGCCGCTGTAAGGATGAGCGCCCGCACCGGGCACAAAGGTGCCGGTGCCACGACTGAAAAAACTGCAGGCGCGATAATCTCCGATAGTCCCGGCCGCGGTTTCCTGCAAGGCTTGAAGCATCCGGGCCTGATGCGTTGCCGGGGCAAAAAAAACCAGCTTGTATCCCGTGTGGCGCACCGGATCGGCCAGCGCACGGCACTGCGTTAACCCCAGCCGCTTGGCCAGCATGTCGTTTATGCCCCCGATGGCCCGGTCTAAGTTGGTGTGTGCGGAAAAAATCGCCATCTTATGTGCAAGAGCCAGCGCCAGGATTTTTCCCTGAGGAGTGTTCGCATCGATGCTGGAAATGGGTTTGAAAATCAGGGGATGGTGGGTGACGAGCAAATCGGCGTTGCCCGCACACGCGTGGGCCACCACTTCCGGGCTGGGATCCAGGGCCACGAAAACGCACCGCACGGGCCAGGTTTTGGCACCGACCTGCAGCCCCACGTTATCCCATGGTTCGGCCAGCGAGGCCGGGGCCATCTGTTCCATGATCCGGATGACATCGGCGACGGTTGCCTGCATCAACATTGCCCTCTATCTGAAGGTGGCCGTGGTTTTGATCGCTTTGCCGCCTCTTGGCGCCTGGCACACTAAAAAAGGCGCGGCTAATCCAGCCACGCCTTTAAAAAAGCCCACAACTAGGGCATTTTCCTGTTGCACCGGGGAAAAACGCGGATGGGCCCACCTGGGTTCGAACCAGGGACCGACCGGTTATGAGCCGGTGGCTCTTCCAGCTGAGCTATGGGCCCTGAAGACAAGTGCATCTCCTATCTCCTTGTCCGATGTTTGTCAATAGTCTATAAAGCTTTTCAGCTTCCGGCTGCGGGTCGGATGACGCAGCTTGCGAAGCGCCTTGGCCTCGATCTGGCGGATCCGTTCCCGGGTGACGGCGAAATCCTGGCCCACTTCCTCGAGGGTATGATCGGCCTTTTCACCGATGCCAAACCGCATGCGCAGCACCTTTTCCTCCCGGGGAGTCAAGGTGGCGAGGACTTTTCGGGTCTGTTCGGCCAGATTGAGGTTAACGGCCGCATCCGAGGGCAGCATGAACTTTTTGTCCTCGATAAAATCGCCCAGATGGCTGTCTTCCTCCTCACCGATAGGCGTTTCCAGGGAAATGGGCTCACGGGCGATCTTGAGGACTTTTCGCACCTTGTCGAGAGGAATCTCCATCTTTTCGGCGATCTCCTCCGGGGTGGGTTCCCGGCCCATTTCCTGCACCAGATAGCGAGAGGTTCGGATCAGCTTGTTGATGGTTTCGATCATGTGCACGGGAATCCGGATCGTACGCGCCTGATCGGCAATGGCCCGCGTGATGGCCTGGCGAATCCACCAGGTGGCATACGTGCTGAACTTGTAACCCCGGCGGTATTCGAACTTGTCCACGGCTTTCATCAGCCCGATATTGCCTTCCTGGATCAGGTCGAGAAACTGCAGCCCCCGGTTGGTATATTTCTTGGCGATGGAAACCACCAAACGCAAATTGGCCTTGATCAGTTCACTTTTGGCAAACTTGGCCTGAAGCCGGCCCTCATCGGCACAGGCCATGATTCGCTTGAGGGTGCGGCTTTTGGCCTTGAGCTCGTATTCCCGGTCCAGAAGCTGGCGCTGCACATCGCTAAGCTCCATAAACCGCTGGCGCTTTTCTACTTCGGACAGCTGGCAGCGACAACTCATCCACTGACAAAACCCGTCGGGATCTTTGAGCTGATCCCTAAGCTCCGTCACGGAGCAGTCCAGGAACTCAGCGCATTTGCAGATCCTGGCATTCATCTCGTCAAACCAGTAGACATGATCCTTGATCCGTTCCTCGATGCTGTCGATGACACTGGCCTCCAGACGCCAGTCCTTGAGCAGTTCAAAAATTTTGCGATTACGCCGGGTGATGAAACGCCGGATACGGCGTTTTTCATCGGGGTCCATCTCCTCAGTAAACATCTTCTCCCGGTAGACCCGGTTTTCCTCACTGACTTCCCGGATGGCATGGATAGTCTTTAAAAAGGTCTCGATCTGCAGGGTCTCGTCCACGTAGGTATCGCCCTCGTCGAGGTCCCGCAGCACGTGTTTGGGCCGTGTTTGCCCCGATTCGATGGCATCGCCCAGCCTCAGCAGGCAGTCAACCCCCACGGTAGTCTCCAGCATCGCCTTGAGCACTTCCTGCTCGCCAGCCTCGATCTTTTTGGCGATTTCCACCTCGCCTTCCCGGCTGAGCAGAGTCACCATCCCCATTTCCCGCAGATACATCTTGACCGGGTCGGTCACCGCGCCAAAATCAGAAACCGTTGTCTCCTCGCTGGCCACGACACGTTCCGTGACCTTTTCGGACCGATCGGTTTCCCGGCGCTTTTCCTCGTCGACGATTTCAATATCGAGATCATCAAACATCATCAGGGTCTCGTCGATCTGATCGGCCGAAAGCATATCCTCGGGAAGCACCTGGTTGATTTCCTCGTAGGTCAGCTGTCCGTCCTTCTTTCCCCGGGCAATCAATTCCTTTATCGCCTTGGCCTCCACTTTGGATGGACCGTTTTGGGTTTCACCGGTATTTTTAGTCATCTAAC
>JBJKSK010000085.1:0-7866 GCA_046704125.1 Desulfobacterales bacterium
GAGTTGATCGATACGATCGGCCAGGGCGGCAGCGATCTTTCGCGGCTGACCATGAGTGCCCATGCCGGCACCCATATCGACGCGCCGGCCCACTTTTTAGCCGGCGCTCGAAGCATCGACGGCTACGAGGCCGGACGATTCATCCTGCCGGCAACCGTTGTGGACATGCCGGACCGACCGGTCATCGATGCCTCCGACATCGATGGATTAACTCTGGATCCGGGGACGGCGATCCTGTTTAAGACCGACAATTCCCGATCCGGCCGATACCGCAGCGGGGTCTTTCCCAAGTCTTTTGTCCACCTTTCCGCCGATGCCGCCACGGTCTGTGTCGGCCTGCGGCCGGGGTTGGTGGGAATCGACGCGGTCAGTGTCGATGGCTTCGAAAACCAAGGCTATCCGGTTCACCACCGCCTCCTGGGAGCAGATATTCTGATTCTGGAAGGTATCGACCTGTCTCAGGTGGCCCCCGGACACTACCGCTTGATTTGCCTGCCGCTTAAAATCAAAGGCGGGGAGGCCTCTCCCGTGAGGGCGGTGCTGGCGCTCTGATCTGGCCTTACCGGCACAGCGCCGCCAGTACAATTACCAGTACGGCCAGAGGGTAGTAGCTGGCCCGGTTAAACAGCTGCATGGCCTGCTGCGGTTTTTGGGTGGTGTGCAGCCGATGGGAGGGCATTAGCAGGAAAAACGTTCCTGCGGTCAACGTCGCCAAAAACATGAACGGGGACAGGGGCAGCCCCGAGACGGCCACTGCCAGAATGCTGAGTATCACGGCAAAGAGGTTGGCGCCCAGAATCAATTGGCTGGCAGGACCGGTACCCAAGGTCACGGGAAGCGTCCGAGCGCCCTGCCGGTGGTCTTCAATGACGTCGGTCCAGTCGTTTGGGATATTCTGCCCTCCGATCTCCCATAAGAAGATCCAGAGAAACAGGACCATGAGAAATACGGGCGAGGGAGACCGGTCCACGGCAAACACCGCCGCGATGCACCCGCAGGTCTTCACCGCGCCGCTGACAAAGGTTCTGATGTAGCTGACCTTGAGCAGCAGGCAATAGATGACCTCCAGGAACGCACCCAAAAGAAAGATCAGCACGCAAACCGGGTTGAGCCGGTAGGCGCCCACGACCGCCAGAATTCCCCAGGCCGATGCCCAGAGCACGGCCTGGCGGAAGGTCAGCAGCCCCTGGGCCAGGGGATGGCGGACCAGGGCGGCATCGAGATCCTTATCCGTGTTTTGAAAGGCGCCTGAGTCTGCTTTTTGCTTGTCGACTCGAAAATCGATCACATCGTTTAGCGCATATACGGCGGTATAGCCCGCAAAGGCCGTGAGACAGCCCAGGAAAATCACGGCCATCGGAGGAAATTTTCCCAGCCAAAGCAGCGCGCCCATGGCGGGGGTGGTCATGTCGATGAGTCCGTGGGGAGTGCGGGAAAGTGCGAAAAAGAGCTTGACTCGCTCCGTACCCGTGATCGGATGCTGAATTTGTGTCTGATTCAAGTCCCTGATTCCCAAGGGTTGTTTGCTTTCACTGAACCGGGGCACCATTTATCACGGACTCGAGCCCAGCGTCAAGGTGTGACGGATTCCAAAACCGGAATGAGCGGTCAACAACCGGCCCCAAAAGTTTGCGTTATGGAATGAAGGTCAAAGAAAACAGATTGTTGACATTTTCTTCCGGGTCTCGTAAACATTTGATAATTCGGATATAGACGAACAGGTCTCGGGAGACCCTGCCCGAGACCCTCGGCAAACCCGCGGGAGTCGATTATGGCAGATGGGATTGAAATTTTAAAGCAGGCGATCTTGCTGGAAAAACGGGGTATGGCCTTTTATCGCGAGGTGGCCGCGCAAACCGGGTCCGAGGCGGTGAAAACATTTTTCAACCGGATGGCCGATGAGGAGCAACGCCACATCGAGATACTTTCCAACCAGTTTCTGGCTTTCCGGCAAGACAGCCATTTTGTCCCCGGCACCTACCCGAAACAGGAGGCCGGCGGGTTGGATGCAGCGGTTCTCACCCGGGAGATTCAAGGAAAAATCAGCGCCGCCGGGTTTGAAGCCGCTGCCATTTCCGCCGCCATGGCCATGGAGCAGCAGGCCTTGAAGCTTTACGCCGACCGGGCCGCTTCGGCTACCGATTTAGAGGAAAAAGCCCTTTACCGATGGTTAACCGAATGGGAAACCGGCCACTTGGAAACGCTGGCCGCTCTGGACCGCCAATTGACCGAGGCTATCTGGCACGACAACAGCTTCTGGCCGTTTTAGCCGGGTCTATGCGAAGGCGTGCACCCGCTGCCCTTTTTTGCAGCGGCATCACTTCCGGGACTCCTCCCCGGCACGGCCTTATTCCTTCATGCGGCACTCCTTGTCCCACTCGGGGCAGGCATCCTTCATGGGCTTTACGTACTTGAGCATGCATTCTCCGCATTCCAGATCCACATTGGGTGAATCTCCGTATTTTTTCTTGATTTCTTCAGGCGTCAGGACGGTTAACATGCTGCAGCCGCATTTGGGGCAGGCGGCCTTGATGGTATATCTCTTTTTTTTCTCTCCCATGCGTGTTTCTCCTTGTTCGATGAGTTCATGACCAGGTAAAGGCATCCTGCTGCAGATTCGAAATCATACCTCAGAATCGCTCCGGTGACAACAGCCGGTCGATCTGGCTTTTGTCGAGCCCATTTTCCTCCAGGGCGACTTGCCGAACGGTTTTTCCGGTTTCATAGGCCGTCTTGGCGATGGCGGCCGCCCGGTCATAGCCGATGGCGGGAACCAGGCCCGTGACCAGAGCCAGGCTTTTTTCGATAAAGCCCTCGCAGGTCCGCCGGTTCGCGGCGATGCCGGAAACGCACCGGTCGGCAAACAGGCGGCTTGCCGCCGCCAGCAGTTGGATGGATTGCAGCAGGTTGTAGGCGATCAGGGGAAGCGTCACGTTGAGTTCGAAATTTCCCGATTGGGCGCACAACAGGATGGTCGTGTCGTTTCCCATGATCTGAAAGGCCACCTGGATCACCGATTCGGGAATCACCGGGTTGACTTTCCCGGGCATGATGGACGATCCCGGTTGAAGCGACGGCAGCTGGATTTCACCGATGCCGCAGCGGGGACCCGAGGCCAGCCAGCGAAGGTCGTTGGCTATTTTAACCAACCCGGCGGCGATGGTGCGAAGCACTCCGCTGGTTTCCACGGCGGTGTCCCGGGCCCCCTGGGCCTCGAAATGATCCGCGGCTTCGGTAAACGGGATGCCGGTATGCGCCGATATCCCGGCGATGGTGCGGGCGGCAAATTCGGGGTGGGTGTTTATCCCGTTTCCCACGGCCGTGCCCCCCAGGGCCAGTTCCGCCAGTCGCGGCAAAACGGCCTGGATCCGCTCCATTCCCAGAGAGATCTGGCGCGCATAGCCGCCAAACTCCTGGCCAAGCGTGATGGGAACGGCATCCTGCAGGTGGGTGCGCCCGATTTTGGCCACGTCTGAAAACTGCAAAGCCTTGGCCTTGAGGGCGTTTTGCAGCCTTTCCATGGCCGGGATCAGGTCCCGGCTGATGCCGTTTAAGGCCGCGATGTGAATCGCCGAGGGGATCGCGTCGTTGCTGGATTGGCCCAGATTGACGTGATCATTGGGGTGTACCGGGTGCCTTCCGCCCCTGGTGCCCGTCAGTGTCTCGTTGGCCCTGGCGGACAGCACCTCGTTGAGGTTCATGTTGGTGGAGGTGCCCGAACCGGTTTGAAAGACATCGTTGGGAAACTGGTCGCCCATTTTCCCGTCGAGGACCTCCTGAGCCGCCTGGATGATGGCTTCGGCGATTTTTGGATCCAGAAGTCCCAGATTCCGGTTGGTTTTGGCCGCTTCCCGTTTGATCAGGGCCAGTGCCTGGATCAAGGCCGGCGGAAGGCTCAGGCCGCTGACGGGGAAATTGTCAATGGCCCGCTGGGTCTGGGAGCCATAGTAGGCCTCCACGGGCACTGGCACCGTTCCCATGGAGTCGGTTTCTTCGCGGAATTTCGTCATGGTATGCTCCCTTTTCCCACGGTTTTTTTAAGCCGGGGGGATCCGAATTTTCACGCTGGCGGAAAACGTCAGACGCTATCGATATTGCCGCGTAACTGAGCGACTTGAATCCCGAGTCCGATACACTGTCGGCCATCCATACAGATGTCGGCATCTTCGGGTTCGAGATAGGTCTTGAGCCGGTGGGGTCCCTTTTTCAGATCGATCACATAGGCCTTTTTTTCGGCATCGTAGTCCACCTGGACATCAAGGCCGCAGGCGCCGATATCGGGAAAGACTTCCCTGATTTTCTCACATAGTCTGGCTTTGTCGTACATGGCTTCCCCCTTTGGTTCAACCGGCCTTTGAAAAAGAAGGCCGGATCATGGCATGCGGGTTGGAATGAAAGGGAAGGGCGGTATCACGCGAGGGTGAAGGCAGGTCACCCGTTTGGCTCCGGGAGGCCTTTTCCGCGAACTCCCCGTGTCAGACTATAACCACGGATCATGAGACTACAACATGAGAGAGACAAAAAGCGCTGCCGGTCAAAATTCTCAACCCGCGCCGATGGGGCCATGACAAAGCATGTGCTCTTTGCAATTGACACCTCTGGAGTTTTTCCCCTATGCTTTTCACCGGATTCACCATGCCCCGAAACCCCCAACCGTGGAGACAATACGGATATGAAGGTCCCCGAAACGCTCAATGCCCAATATATCGACACCCAGTACCAGCGTTGGAAGGCCGATGCCGGGCAGGTCACCAGAGACTGGCAGTTTTTCTTCGAAGGATTTGAATTGGCCCGGACCTCAGGCGCGGGGCAAGGCGGTGGTCAGGACGCGGACTTGAAACAGGCCCGGGTCCAGAGTCTGATTTACCGCTACCGGGAGTTGGGGCATCTGCTTTCCTGTACCGATCCTCTGGCCGCCTGCCCCACCGAGCATCCCCTGCTGGCGCTCGATGCCTTTGGTCTGGATCCTTCCGATCTGGATCGGTCTTTTGCGAAGATGCATTTTTTCGAAGACGGCCAGCTTTCTCTAAAAGAAATCGTTCGCGGACTCAAGGAAACCTACTGCCGCTCCATCGGAGTGGAGTATATGCACATCCAGGACCCCACCGAGCGAAGCTGGCTGCAAGAGCGCATGGAAACCTCCCGAAACCGGGCCGTGCTGGCCCCCGGCGAGAAGCAGCGTCTCTTGGAAAAACTGATTGAGTCCGCGTTTTTCGAAAGCTTTCTCAACAAGAAGTATATCGCCCAGACCCGCTTTTCCCTGGAAGGAGCCGATGCCGTCATTCCCATGCTCGATGCCCTGGTCCGGCACCTGGCCGCCGGCGGTTGCCGGGAGATTATCCTGGGTATGTCCCACCGGGGCCGGCTAAACGTCCAGTGCCATATGCTGGGCAAACCCTACGAGCAGATTTTTGGCGAGTTTGAAAGCTGTTATGATCCGCAAAGCCTGGTGGGCGCAGGCGACGTGAAATATCACAACGGGTACCTGGCCGATGTCGTCGTTGGTGACAGCCGGCGGATGCGAATTTTTCTCGTCAATAACCCCAGTCATCTGGAGTCCGTGGATCCCGTGGTGCAAGGCCTGACTCGCTGCCGCCAGGAAATGGCCGGTTCCGAGGGCACCCGGGCGGTGTTTGCCCTGCTGCTTCATGGCGATGCGGCCTTTGCCGGCCAGGGGGTCGTGGCCGAAACGCTGAATCTGTCCCAGTTGGAGGGTTATCGCACCGGCGGCACCCTGCACGTGGTGATCAACAACCAGATCGGCTATACCACCTTTCCCGAGGATGCCCGCTCTACCCGCTACTCCACGGATGTGGCCAAGATGCTGATGGTTCCCATCTTTCATGTGCACGGTGAAGACCCGGAGGCGCTGGTGCATGTGGTGAAACTGGCCGCCGACTATCGGACAACCTTCGGAAAGGACGTGGTCATCGACGTGGTCTGCTACCGGCGATACGGGCACAATGAAGGTGACGAGCCCTACTTCACCCAGCCCCAGATGTATGAGCGGATCCGCCAGCGGCCCTCGCTTCACCTCATTTACGGGAAACGGCTCCTGGAAGAAGAGGTTTTGGATGAGACCTCGGTGGCGACCATGGGAAAAGCCGTCGAGGACAGGCTTTCAGCCGCTTATGATGAAATTCATGGATCTTCCTGCGCCTTTCCCGAGTCGCTGTATTACGAGCAATGGGCCGGCGTTTCCGGCCGATACACCCCGGAGCCGGTGGATACCGGTGTCAAAAAGGCCACTTTGCTTGATCTGGCCGAAAAACTCTCCAAGGTTCCCGAGGGCTTTTCGGTGCATCCCAAGCTTCAGACCCTGCTGGCAAAGCGCCTGGAAAGCGTAAAAACGGGTGAAGGCATCGACTGGGCCAACGCCGAAGCCCTGGCTTTCGCCAGCTTGCTGATCGAAGGCCATTGCGTGCGGCTCAGCGGCCAGGACAGCCGCCGGGGTACCTTCAGCCAGCGGCATGCGGCCCTGGTGGATACGGCCAGCGGTCAGCGCCATGAGCCCTTAAACGCCTTGAACGCGGGGCAGGCGCCGTTTTGGGTATACGACAGCCAGCTGGCCGAATACTCGGTGCTGGGTTTCGAATACGGATATTCCCTGGTCCGCCCCGACGCGCTGGTGATCTGGGAGGCGCAGTTTGGCGACTTTGCCAACACGGCCCAGGCGGTGATCGATCTTTACATTACCAGCGGAGAAGCCAAGTGGAAACGGCTTTCCGGGCTGGTAATGCTGTTGCCCCACGGCATGGAGGGCCTGGGGCCGGAGCATTCCAGCGCCCGGCCCGAGCGGTTTCTCCAGATGTGTGCGGCAGACAACATCCAGGTGTGCCACCCCAGCACACCGGCCCAGTATTTTCATATGCTGCGCCGCCAGGTTCTACAGCCCTTCCGGAAGCCCCTGGTGGTCATGGCCCCCAAAAGCCTGCTGCGCCATCCCATGGCCGTGTCCGATCTTTCCGAGATGAGCACCGGGCATTTCCAGCCGATTTTGTATCGGTTCGGCGGCCCGAAGGCGCCCAAACGGGTCCTGTTTTGCAGCGGCAAGATCTACTACGAGCTGGAAAACCGCCGCATGCAGCTCAAGCGCACCGACACCCTGCTGGTGCGATTCGAGCAGCTCTATCCCTTCCCGGAAAGGAATCTGGCGGCCCTGGCAGACGAATTCAAACGCGTGAGAGAGTGGGCTTGGGTCCAGGAGGAAGCCGAAAACATGGGGGCGTGGCGCTTTGCCGGGCCTCGTCTCGAGGCTTTGTTGAAAAAACCGGTCCTATATATCGGCCGTCCGGAGGCCGCGAGCCCGGCCACGGGGTTTCCAAGAATTTACAGCCGTCAGCAGGCCGCCATCGTCGATCAAGCCATGGGAGCCGCGCCAGACGGCCGGCCGACCAGCTAAATCCGTGTTTATCGCCGTTTATCGGTGTCCGATAGCTTAAAAGGAGCGAGCATGCAGATCGAAATCAAGATACCCAGTGTGGGAGAGTCGATCAAGGAAGCGGTTTTGGCCGAGTGGTTTAAAAAAGACGGTGCCATCGTGGCCAAGGACGAACCCCTGTTTGTGATCGAAACCGACAAGGTGACCCTGGAGGTGGCCGCCGAGGCCTCCGGGCGGCTCAAGATCGCCGTGGCCCAGGGGGAAACCGTGGCTGTCGGCGCGGTGGCGGGCAGCCTTGATACGGCCGCGGCGGCCGTATCAGCCCCTGCGCCCGAAAAAATTCCGGCGGTCGAGAAACCAGCTCCGGCCCCTCCGGCTCCGGTTGTCGAAGCGCCGAAAGCGGTCCCGGCCGTGCAGCCCCCCGCCCCGTCCCAGCCGGAAACGGGTCCGGAACCGGATGTCCCGGTTCCGGACCCGTTCCCGGC
>JBJKSK010000086.1:0-5132 GCA_046704125.1 Desulfobacterales bacterium
CCAAAGAGGGTTTTACCTTGCGCGACATGGAGCGCGAAGTCATCAAGTCCACGCTGGCCGGCACCGACAACAACAGGAGCCTGGCGGCCAAAAAGCTCGGGGTCTCCCGCCAGACGCTGCTAAACAAGATCAAGGAATACGGGCTGTAGCGCAGGCTCAAGGTCCGGGTTTCTGCCTTTTTCCCGCGGTTTCTTTCCTGCCCGCCGGCGGCCAAACATCGCCCTTTTCTCGCATCCACCCTGAGCCCCACCTGCAAGCGCGGGTTGGCTTTTGCATTCGGGTTTTTTCCCCGCTGCCAAAGGCTCATGGCTTTGTTCGCCTGCTTCCAGTCCATGTTAAAAAATCAGGCAGCCGGGACCAAGTCGGGAAATTCCGAACGTCTAAAAATTTTACAGTTCAACCTCACCCGCATCGTGGAAAGCCTGATTTTTTGTCATAATTTCTGTTAATTATACTTTTTCTGAGAAATTGAGCCGCATTGGCACAAGCTATGCTCTTAGTGAAATACAAAGGCAGGCCAAAACCGCGATGAAAGGCTCATCATAACAAAGAGAGGTAGCAGGCGACAGCGTGTTCATTCAAATATGGTTCTCAGAGTGTCGCCCTGGCGCCCAACGGATGAAAGCTGCTGATCACAAAAGGAAAACAGCAATGAACGGCATAGGCTACGAAGATGTTGAATCATATGTCCGCACCCTGATTTCTGAAGGATTTGGGAAACAACTCGAAAATGAAGCACGCGGCATCGGTCATTCGGAGGAGTCAGGCTCCGATGCTTCGGTTTTGGAGCCGGATCAACCTGACTAGATGGGGACAGCATAAAGAGGCGTTGCATCCTCATAAACGCAGACAAGCATTTTCTGTGGTCTTAGGGGGTTACCATGAAATTCATTCGTAAAAATAGGCATCTTCTGCCGGTGACACTTGGCTGTATCATCATGCTGGTTGCGGTCTCTGCTCTGGCGGTCACGACAAGCGGGGTCAGCTGGGCTTTATACCTGTTGCTTTTCCTCTGCCCGGTGATGCACCTGCTGATGCATCGCGGCATACATGGACGTTCAGGCCATGCAAAGACAACCCGAGCCCAGGTGCCAATCCCCGTGAATGAGGCAGTGGTTAAAAAAACAGACCGGGGGTATTAAACGTAGGGCACTATGTCCTGCAAAATTTATTCGAGAGGTTTTCATGCTGATCAAGCGAACATTTCACCGAGGGTTATCCCGTGTGGCGGCCAGTTGCCCGGCGCTGTCCAAAAGACTGGTTGCCGCCTTCGACCCCATTGAGTCTGTATCGATTCCATGGTGCCCGGTAAAAAGGCCCTTGGAACAATCCAGGATCGCCCTGGTGACAACTGCCGGTGTCCACCACAAGCACCAGCCGCCCTTCGATATGAATGATGCCATGGGAGATCCTTCATTTCGGATTATCGATGGTCAAACCATCCTTGGCGATTATCAGATCACCCATGACTATTACGATCACCGTGATGCCGACAGGGATTTAAATATCGTTTTTCCCGTCCAGCGGCTTAAAGAAATGCAAGCCGCCGGACTTATCGGCGGCGTTTCCGAGATGCATTTTTCTTTCATGGGCCACATTACCGGAAACCATGTTGATACACTGGTAAAAAGTACTGCACCCCAGGTCGTGGGAGCTCTCAAGCAACTGGATGTTGATGCGGTCTTGCTGACACCGGCCTGAGGCATCTGCCATCAATCCGTGGGATTGATTCAACGCATCATAGAAGCCGCGGGTATTCCCACCGTGGGCATCTCCGTCAACCGCCCCTATACGGAAAAGGTCAAGCCGCCGCGATCGATCTTTTTGCGCTGGCCATTCGGTCACCCATTGGGCGAACCCGGACACGTCGAACAGCAGACCGCCGTGATCTGCAAGGGATTTGAAGCTCTTTACACTATTGACACCCCCGGACAAATCCTCGATGTGGACTGGCGCTGGCGCCGTGAGAGGTATGACAAGTATACACAGCTAACGAAATCCCCATGCATGATGGTGGAAAAGTAGACCACCAGCGGTGCTGCTTAGCGCCATTTTCCGGTTTCACGTGCCGCAAGCTCAGGGCTCAGAAACCGGTGACACGGGTTACCTGGATGGACACACAATCCTATGCCCGTCCTTACGATAGACGCCCGCCCACAATCGATGATTGCCAAATCATTCGGCGGCAGCTTTCGATGTGACCGGATTCCGTCAAGCAGCCTGTGCAGGCAGAATCTGCGCACTACGAGCCAACCATCGCCCTATGGCCATTGGCGGGGTCCGACCTTATGCTTAGGGAGGCGGGAACAGCCGTAAAAAAATCATTCAGTCGGGGCCAGGACCAAGGAGTCTGAGTGTCCAATTTTTTTACATCTTGAATTCGCAGAAACTTGATCAAACACTGCTTTGAAGAGCTATTTATATTTTAATTTCAGAGTATTATGTTCTTTTGGAAAAAAATATCGGTATTGGCACAAGCTATGCTTTTAGAAAGAGGCAAAGACACGGGAAGGCCGCCATGAGCGGCCATGAAATAATAAAATCACAGACCGACATGTATGTTCAGGAGGACACGATGAAAACAACCATGATCGCAATGGTTCTTACCCTTGGTTTGGTAACGGCCGGCCTTGCCTATGGCGGGATGGGTTCAGGAATGATGGGCTCTGGCTACTCCGGGATGGGCCAGGGAATGATGGGCTCCGGCTACTCCGGGATGGGGCCGGGCGCGACGGGTTACTCCAACGGAAACGGCAATGGTTACGGTGGCGGCGGCTATGGCTGGAATGGCTACCGGAACAATTCGAACAGTCCGCAAAGCCAGAAATTTCTCAATGACACCGTAGAGCTGAGAAGGCAACTCAACGACAGGCGCTTCGAGTACCAGGAAGCCCTAAGGAATCCCAACACATCCAGGGAACAGCTGGCACAGCTTGAGAGCGAGATCAATGATCTGCAGGCTAAAATCAATTACAAGGCGCAGCAGGACCAATAGTTAACACTTGGTCGTGTCCATCCAACCCGGCTGGATCAGATGGATATCGGGTTGAGATTTTAATCAAAAGGTGCAAACATCATTGCCTGCTGACAACTAACTTCTCAAGCCCCATAGAAAGGAAGTCAAACCATGGAAACACACACTATGAACATCCCTAAAATCTCTTGCGGCCATTGCGTCAACGCCATTAAGAACGAGTTGATGGAACTTTCCGGCATATCGACCGTCGAAGGCGACCCAGCTGCCAAAACCATCACCGTTTCCTTTCAAGACCCGGCCACCATGACCAAGATCAAGGCTGCCTTGAAGGAAATCGATTATCCTGTGGAAGAATAATCATGTCCGAGCTGCAAATCATTTTGCCCGTAACGGGCATGACCTGCGCCAACTGCGCGGCAAACATCGAGCGGGGTCTATCCAGGCTAAACGGCATCGAGCATGCCGGGGTCAATTTCGCCGCCGAACAGGTTTCCGTGACCTTTGATGCGGGACAGGTCAAGGTGGCCGATGTCGTGGAAAAAATCCGCAAATCCGGCTACGGCGTGGTCACCTCGTCAGTGGAGCTGCCCATCACGGGCATGACGTGCGCCAACTGCGCGGCCACCATCGAGCGGACCTTGAACCGAAAAATCCCCGGCGTGCTGTCCGCCTCGGTCAACTTCGCCACGGAGCGGGCCATGGTGGAGCACATCCCTGTGGTTTCGCCCATGGAGGACATCGTCGCGGCCATCCAAAAGGCCGGTTACGGCGTGATCTTATCCGAACCGGCCACCACGGCCCGGGATGCCGAGCAGCTGGCGCGAGACGCCGAAATCACCGATCAGATGCGAAAGTTTTTCGTCGGCGCTATCTTATCGCTGCCGCTGTTTGTCATGAGCATGGCCCGGGATTTCTCCCTGCTGCCGGCCTGGAGCCATGCGGTGTGGGTCAACTGGCTGTTTTTCGTGCTGGCCACCCCGGTGCAGTTTTACACCGGCTGGGACTACTATGTGGGCGGATTCAAAAGCCTGCGAAACCAAAGCGCCAACATGGACGTCCTGGTGGCCATGGGCTCCTCGGTGGCCTACTTTTACTCGCAGGCCGTGCTGCTGATGCCCGTTTTGGGCACCCACGTCTATTTCGAGACCTCGGCGGTGATCATCACCTTGATCAAGCTTGGGAAGCTGCTCGAGTCCCGGACCAAGGGAAAGACCGGATCAGCGATCCGAAAGCTCATCGGGTTAAGACCCGACACGGCCACGGTAATCGTGGACGGCGCGGAGCATGAGGTGGCGCTGACCCGGGTTGCCATCGGAGACATGCTTTTGGTCCGTCCAGGCCAGCGGGTACCGGTGGACGGCAAAGTGCTGGAGGGCCAATCCGCGGTAGACGAGTCCATGCTCACCGGAGAGCCCATTCCCGTAGACAAAAAACCCGGGGACACGGTCATCGGCGGCACCGTCAACGGCCAGGGCCTGATTCGGTTTCAAGCCACGCGCATCGGCCGGGACACGGCGTTGTCGCAGATCATCCGGCTGGTCCAGCAGGCCCAGGGAAGCAAGGCCCCCATCCAGGCCATCGCAGACCGGGTGGCGTCGGTTTTCGTGCCGGCCATCATCGTCATATCGCTGATCACCTTCGGTATCTGGTGGGGTGTGACCGGCCAGTTTGTGCCGGCCATGATCCGGCTGGTGGCCGTGCTGGTCATAGCCTGTCCATGTGCTCTGGGGCTGGCCACCCCGACGGCCATCATGGCCGGCACGGGCAAGGGAGCCGAACTGGGGATCCTGTTTAAAAACAGCCAGGCCCTGGAAACCGCCGCGAAAATCGACACGGTGGTGCTGGACAAGACCGGGACCATCACCGTCTTTCCCTGAGCTTGCAGCTCATGCACCTGCCGTTTGGCGGCATCGGCCATGTTCATGCCGGCAAACCAGCCCGGCTTTCCCACCCGCACGAGCTGCCCGCCGACGGCAGCCGACACCCCCAATCCGCCTTCGGCCAGGAAATTGAGCGGCTGGCTCAAGACAATGCTCAGGCTGTGTGCATGATCCACAATGGCTTTTCCCAGCGGGTGCTCCGAACCGATTTCAGCCGAGGCGGCCATGCGCAGCAATTCGGTTTCGGATTGGCACACCGGCGGAAAGCAGATCAC
>JBJKSK010000087.1:0-3097 GCA_046704125.1 Desulfobacterales bacterium
TTGGGTCTGGCCGCAAATTTTCGCCGATGTGACCGGTCGACCGGTGAAGATCATCAAAAATGATGTGGAAGCGCCCCTGGGAGACGCGCTGCTTGCCGGCCTGGGTGCCGGGATCATCAAGACTCCCAAGGTGCTCTGCGACTGGCTGACCTTCGGTCAGACCATAGAGCCCGACACCGGGCACGCGTCGATCTATGAAAAACTTTTCGCAGAATATAAAAACATCTACCTTCAACTCAAGGAGACCATGGCCCGCCTTACCGCGTGCACCTCATAAATTCTGTTTGGCTGAAGGACAACTTATGGATTCCAGTATGTGTTTTGACTTTAAAGGCAAGCGAGCTCTGGTCACCGGCGCCGGCAAAGGCATAGGCCGGGAGATTGCAAAATTTCTCAGCGCTCTTGGGGCCGATACCATAGCTCTGAGCAGGAGCGAACCGGACCTGGTGACACTTGGCCAGGAAGCAGGCTGTCCCTACATCGTGGCGGACCTGGAAGACACCGAAGCGACGAAATCCGCTGTGACACAAGCCGGGAATGTGGATTTCCTGGTGAACTGTGCCGGCATTTCCATCCTGAATTCCTTTCTCGAAACAAAGATGGAAGATTTTGACAGGATGCTGGCGGTCAACGTGCGGGCCGTGCTTATCGTCTCGCAGGTCTTTGCCAGGCAGATAATCGCCCGGGGCGTGCCCGGCGCCATTGTCAATATCTCCAGCCAGGCTTCAAAGATCGCCTTGGCCAATCACACCAGCTACTGCACCAGCAAGGGTGCTGTCGATCAACTGACCCGGGTGATGGCCCTGGAACTGGGTCCTTTTCAGATCCGGGTCAATGCGGTCAATCCCGGCATCACCATGACGCCCATGGGCAAGATGGCCTGGAGCGACCCGGGAAAAAGCGGTCCCATGCTGGCTCGGACTCCCCTGGCAAGGTTTGCCGAACCATCCGATGTGGCTCAAACGGTGGCTTACTTGCTAAGCGATTATGCCGCCATGATCACGGGCGTCACCTTGCCGGTCGAGGGCGGATTTCTCATCGCCTGAAAAGAGCCCGGGACCTGAGGGTACTCCATCAACGCACACTCGAGGAGCCAAAGACATGGAAACGGTTGCGGGTATCGATGTGGGGACGCAATCCACCAAGATCGTGATCTACGATCCGCAGGCCCGCGCCGTCAAGGCGGGAGTAGCGGCCCCGCACGAATTGATTGCCGAAGAAGACGGCACCAGAGAGCAGCGGGCCGAGTGGTGGATCGGGGCGCTGCGGGCGTGCTTTCAGAAGATCGATCCCGCCGTGCGGCGCACCGTTTCAGCCATCGGCGTATCGGGTCAGCAGCATGGGTTCGTGCCGCTCGATGAAGCGGGAAACGTCCTTTATAACGTCAAGCTGTGGTGCGATACCTCGACGGCGGATGAGTGCCGGGAAATCACTCAGGCTTTCGGCGGCGCCGACAAGCTTCTGGCGCAGGTAGGCAATTTGATCCTGCCCGGTTACACGGCACCCAAGATCCTCTGGCTGAAAAAGCGCCATCCGGAGCTTTACCACCGGATGAGCCGAATCCTGCTGCCCCACGACTACTTCAATTTCTTTCTCACCGGCCGAACTGTCATGGAATACGGCGATGCATCGGGAACGGGGCTGCTCGATATCCGCTCGCGAACCTGGTCCGAACCGCTGCTGGAGGCGCTGGACCCCCACAGGAAACTGATGGAATGCCTGCCCGAATTCGTGGAACCGGACCAGCCCGCGGGTTTTCTCCGTGCACCCGCGGCCGAATTCCTCGGTCTGCCGGAAGGGATTCTGGTTTCTGCGGGAGGCGGCGACAACATGATGGGGGCCGTAGGGACCGGCTGCACCCGGGACGGCATGCTCACCGTCAGCCTCGGCACTTCGGGCACCCTTTATGGCTATTCTTCGCAACCGGTCATCGATCCGGAAGGGCACTTGGCCGCGTTTTGTTCCTCCACGGGCGGCTGGCTGCCCCTGCTTTGCACCATGAACTGCACGGTGGCCACCGAACAGATGCGCTCGCTTCTGCAGGTCGGCCTTGATGAAGCCAACCATATGGCGGCCCAGTCTCCTGCCGGCAGCGAGGGCGTGATCCTGCTGCCCTTTTTCAACGGGGAACGGACCCCCAACCTCCCCCGTGGAAAAGGTTGCCTCGTGGGGCTGAGTCCGGCCAACGCCACCCGCCGAAACATTGTCAGAGCTTCCATGGAGGCCGCCGTGCTGGGGCTGAAAATGGGACTCGAATCTTTTGGGAAAGCCGGTTTTCGGGCCCGGGAAGTGAGGCTGACGGGGGGAGGCGCCAGGAGCTCCATCTGGCGCCAGATTGCGGCGGATATTCTGAACCTTCCGGTCGTGATCCCTTTGCAGGAGGAAGCCGCCGCCTTCGGCGCGGCTCTCCAGGCTCTTTACGCTGTGCAGCGATTTCGCGGCAACACCGCCACCATCAACGAGATCGTCGAAGCCCACGTTGCCACGGACATTGAAAGCCGGCAGGTTCCCGAACCGGAAGCGGTAGAGACCTACCAGGCAGTCTATGCCGCCTACTGCGCATATGTGGCGGCCCTGGCGCCGCTTTTTGCCTGAAAAATTTGCCGGTGACTATCTTCCGGCCCGCTTCGTTGCGTAAAATCATTCCGAAGAGAAGCGTAGCCTCTCTTTTGGGGCGATCTGACCGCGGAACAGGGCTTTGGTAGAGACCGCAGCGAAAATGGTCGTTGACAAGACGGCCACCATTAGAGACAAACGTTTGCTATTTTGATAATTACTGTGAAAACATCCTGTTTTGAAGAAGAAAACGGGAAAAAATATTAAAAAATCATCTGTTATCAATTTACGCTTCAACGACACTAAAAAATCATTAAAAACAAAATAATAACCAGATGCGCAAACTCCCACGTTCGGTATTAGCGCAATAACATCAGGATGCTTGCCAAGGTCTATTTCAAAAACATTGACAAAAATTTGCGCAAATGTTTTACTTGGCTTGCGCTAGGGGGTAATACCGACCGGATCATCCATCATCCAGAGGAGATTTACAGATGATAACTCAAGGTGTGGTTATTTACGGGCAGGAGGATTTTCGTTA
>JBJKSK010000088.1:0-2894 GCA_046704125.1 Desulfobacterales bacterium
TCATTTGTAAACGGGCCGTAGCACTCCGCGGTATCGAAAAAGGTGACACCACTGTCAACGGCCGCATGAATCAGGGCAATCATTTCCTTCTTGTCCGCTGCCGGACCGTAGCCGAAGCTCATGCCCATGCAGCCAAGCCCGATGGCCGAAACTTCAAGTCCACTATTTCCTAAGGTGCGTTTTTTCATCTTCTATCTCCTGTTTTCATGGTGGTTGATTGCTTCGGAACAAGTTCGCCGTACCAGCAGGCGGTCCGGCTTAAATATCCAATCTCCTGGTTCCCAACCATTTAACGATTTCCAGGTCGCGGTGATCAAAAAAGCTGCTTTGTTTTTGATCCAATCTTGAAATGGCATCCATGTCATCAACCGGAAGCTCAAAATCGAAGACCTGGAAGTTCTCGGCAATTCGTTGATTGTGCACGGACTTGGGGATCACCGCGACACCTCTTTGGATCAACCAGCGGAGCACACCTGAGCGATGGATTTGCCATGCTTTTCCCCGATCGAGAGCAATACGTCATTTTCGAAGAGATTGTTTCGCCCTTCTGCAAAGGGCCCCCAGGATTGAATTTGAACCTTGTTTTCCTGCAGGAACTTGTGCGCATCAATTTGCTGGCAGAAAGGGTGGGGCTCGATCTGATTGACGGCAGGAACGATCTCGTTATGAACGATGAGGTCCATCAGCCGGTCCGGCTGGAAATTGCTGACCCCAATGGCCTTGATCCGGCCTTGCCGGTACAATTCCTCCATGGCCCGCCAGGCGCCGTAAACATCGCCGTAAGGCTGATGGATCAGATACAGGTCCAGGTAATCCAGCTGCAGTTTCACCATTGATTTCTCAAAGGCCGTTTTGGTGTTTTCGTAACCGGCATCCTGGATCCACAGCTTGGTGGTCACAAAGATCTCATCCCTTGCCACGCCGCTGTTTTTGATGGCCTTGCCAACGGCTTTTTCATTCATGTAGGCCGGCCGCGGTGTCGATCAGGCGATAGCCTGTCTGCAGGGCTTCATAGACGCTTTTTTCGCATTCTTTGTGATCGGGTATCTGATAGACCCCAAATCCCAAAAGGGGCATTTCGACACCATTATTTAAAATGACTTTCTGCATCGTATCCTCCAGCATATCTGAGATTTTTGATATATGGTCATGATTCTTTTTGGTTTTCCGGCATGTACCGGGGTGAGCCAAACCATGGAAAGCAGGCTTCCGATCCCGGCAACCCCGATAACCCATCCCATGGGCCAAGGCGTGCCGTCGGCGAATGCACCGACCAGACCGGAGCCGACGATGCCGCTGCCATACTGGATCGCCCCGATTAGCGCAGAAACGGCAACGGCGCGCTCCGGGAAATCGGCCAGTGCGCCCGTAATTGAGTTGGCGACAACGAAACCGGTGGTCGAGGCGAATACAAACAGTGGCGCGACCAGCCCCCACAGCCCGCCCCATCCCGTGCGGGCGGCGACCGCCGCTGCCATGGCGGAAAGGGCGGCGAAGATAGTACCGGCAAACAGTATCCGATCATAGCCAAACCGGGGAATCAGGCGCGTATTCAAGATGTTGGCGGCCATGATACCGATGATTCCAAGGCCGAAGAGCAGACCGTAAAATTGGGCTGGCACGTGGTAATAGGTGATATAGGCAAAGGGCGTACCGGCCACATAAGCGTACATACCGGCGTACAGGAACCCACCCGCGCCCGCATACCCCAGGAGCCGGTGATTTCGCAAAAGCTTGGTGTATCCCTTCAGTGCCCGGCTGATGGATTCATGGCCGCGCCGTTGAGGGGATAAGGTTTCAGGTATGGTGAACAGGGCGGCAAAAGTTATGAGACCGATGCCAACCAGAGTCCAGAAAACGGCGCACCATCCGGCCAGAGCGACGATCTGACCCCCTGCCAAGGGGCCGATCAGCGGTGCGATGGCCATCACTGTGATCAGTATCGACAACATTTGCGCCGCCCGGTTGCCTTCGTAGATATCCCGCACCATGGCCCGGGACAACGCCACGGAGGCGCAGGCGCCGAGGGCCTGAACGATCCGCCAGCCGATCATCATCGGCGCGGTTTGGGAAAGGGCACAGCCGGCTGAACCGATCACAAACAGGACCAATCCGTTGGTCACCGATATCCGGCGGCCATACCGGTCGCTGATAGGTCCCCACAGGAGCTGCCCCAAACTGAAACCGATGAGTTAGCCCGAAATGGTCCACTCGATCATGCCGGCGCTTGCATGAAGCGAGCGGCTCATCGCCGGCATGGCGGGCAGATACAGGTCGGTCGAGATCGAGGCAAATCCCATCAACAGGCTCAGGACCGCCAGAACGTGCCCGCCCGGGGCTTCCGGCACCGCGGTTTCTGCAGCTGCTTTTGTATTTGAACGAAGCGTTACAGACATGAAGGCACCTCAAACGCCGCATGGATCACCCGGGATGGGGCATTTGCCTGAAAAAACAACGGGTTTATGCGGACCGCACCGGTAAACCACTCGGCAGGGCCTTGTATCGATGGCTGAGAGCCATTTCGCCTTATTTCCATAGCTGATGATCCTTTTTTGGCGGCGGTTTACAGTGCGGCCTTCAGCACCTCGACGATATCCATTTTACTCAAGGGCGGCCGCCCGGGGAGATGGCCGTTTTGGTCATGGACAACAAGCACCGCATCCTCTGCATAGCGCGAAAACAAATCGTCGCCGATGCCGAGTTCCGACAGGTGTGTGGGGCAGTCGATTGCGCGCAAGAAATCCTGAAACTTGTCAATGCCTTCCATGGCAAGGGGCAAATCATTTTTGTCGGCCCCCGAAAGACCGAAGATGCGGTGAGCAAACTGCGCGAAGCGGCCGGGACGCACCTTGGCGGCAAACCGCATATAGGCCGGGTTGACCACCGCCAATCCG